>JAQZBU010000167.1 GCA_029237735.1 Ramlibacter sp.
CAGGCCGTCTACGCCCGGACCAATGCCCGTCGCTGACATCGTGATGCGCACTGCGCAGTTGCCGTCAGTCGCAATGCCGTTAACGTACTTCGACGTCGCAGACGTGGATTCGCAGCCCCAGCTACCAGCAGAAGGCAGCGAATTTGCAGACTGGAACACTTCCGTGATCGTCGTGCGGCAAGCGGATGCCGCGAGAATCGCTTCGCTGACCTTCGCGCGCTTCGTGTAATCCTGGTACGCCGGCAGCGCGACCGCCGCCAGAATGCCGATGATCGCGACGACGATCATCAATTCGATCAGGGTGAAACCCTTTTGCAGTTGACGCTTCATGAAAACCTCCGGTTGTTGATGGGAAGAAGCGGAGGAACTAGCGCAAGGGCCGTGCCAGCTTCGATTCGTGATGAAATGCACGTTTTCTGACCAGTCACGGCGCCAAAGCTGACATGAACGTCGGAGCTTTCTGACAAATCCTGTCGCTAACGGATACACACTGACCGAACCTGCTTCAGGTCGGTCTGGCCCATCATGATCTTTTCCATGCCGTCCATCTTCAGGGTGCGCATGCCGCTGGCCACCGCCGAAACGAACAGCGTGGCCACCCGGGCGCGCTCCTGGATCAGGCGCTTGATCTGGTCGTCGGCGACCAGGAGTTCGTGCAGGCCGACGCGGCCCTTGTAGCCGGTCTTGTTGCACTTGTCGCAGCCGACCGCGCGATACAGCTTCAGCTGGCCGTCTTCGCCGTAGTTCTCGATCCAGCTCTCGTACAGCTTCTGGGCCTCGCCACCGGGGTCCGCCACCCACGCTTCGGTCTGCTTCAGGTCGATCGCGTACTCGTCGATGAAGCTGCGCAATTCCTGGTGCGACGGCACGTAGGCCTCCTTGCAGCTGCACAAGCGCTTGGCCAGGCGCTGCGCCAGGATGCCGAGCAGCGCGTCGGCGAAGTTGAACGGGTCCATCCCCATGTCCAGCAGCCGCGTGATCGACTCCGGTGCGGAGTTGGTGTGCAGCGTGGAGAACACCAGGTGACCGGTGAGCGATGCTTCCACGCCCATGGACACGGTTTCCTTGTCGCGTGACTCGCCCACCATGATGATGTCCGGGTCGGCGCGCAGGAAGGCGCGCATCACCAGCGCGAAGTCGATGCCGGCCTTCTTGTTCACCTGCACCTGGCGCAGTCCGCGCTGGGTGATTTCCACGGGGTCCTCCGCCGTCCAGATCTTGGTCTCCGGCGTGTTGAGGAACTTCAGGATGGAGTGCAGCGTGGTCGTCTTGCCCGAGCCGGTGGGACCGCACACGTAGAACAGCCCATAGGGCTTGCTCACGGTCTTCTCGAGGTTCTCGCGGTTGTGCTTGGTGAGCCCGAGCTTTTCCATCGGGATCGGCTCGCCGGCGGCGAGGATACGCATCACGACGTCTTCGACCGCGCCCGCCGACGGGATGGTGGCCACGCGCAGCTCGATGTCCAGCGGCCCGTACTTCTTGAACTTGATCTTGCCGTCCTGCGGCTTGCGGCGCTCGGAGATGTCGAGGTCGCACATGATCTTCAGGCGCGTCACCATGGCCTGGCGGAAGTGCGCCGGCACTTCGACGTAGGGCACCAGCGTGCCGTCGATGCGGAAGCGGATGCCCGTCTTGAGCTTGCCGGGCAGCGGCTCGATGTGGATGTCCGACGCCTTCTGGTTGTACGCGTCGACGATGATCTTGTTGACGAACTTCACCAGCTCGTTGTCGGCGGCCGCGGACTCCAGCGAGTCTTCGCCTCCGTCGTCGTCCAGCGGGCCGCTCAGGTCGGCCAGCATGTCCTCGACGGAGTCGCCGGTATCGCCGCCCCACAGCTGCGCGACCGTCTCCTCGAATTCGGTCTGCGTCGACACGCGCCACGAGAACTTGCTGGCCCGCGGGAAGATCTGCGGCACGATGCGCGAGTTGCGAACGGCCTCGGGGTCCGTGCACATCACGACCAGGCCTTCGGGCCCTTCCTCGAGGGGGATCCAGCCCTGCTCGTTGACGAACTCGCGCTTCAACGCGCCCTGCAACGCGTCGACACGGATGCGCGTGGGGTTGAACGGCTCGTACGGCACGCCGAAGAACTTGGACAGCGACGGCCCGATCTGCGCCGGCCGGATCGAGAAGTCGGACATCAGCACCTGTTCGACCGGGAGCGAACGCTCGCGCGCCTTCTGCACGGCCTTCTGCAGTTCGTCCTGCGTCATCACGCCGACCGAGATGAGGCCGTCGTACTTGGTCGCCTTGCGGCGCGCGCCATCCTCGGCGCGCTGCATGCGCTGGCGGATGGCGTGGGCGAGCGTCTTGCAAAGCTGCCCCGCGCCTTCCATCTCGAGCTCGCCGAAGGGCTGGTCGCTCTTGTTGTTGATGACCTGCAGCACGCCGTGCAGGACGTCGCCGTCGAGGATGGGCACCACCAGCATCTGCTTGGTACGGTAGCCGGAGCGCTTGTCCACTTCCTTCAGGAACGTGAGGCTCGGATGGATGCGCTTGAGCGCTTCGTCGTCGTAGACGTCCGAGATGTTCACCAGTTCGCGCGACATCGCCACGTAGCCGGCGATGCTCTGCGGGCTGATCGGCAGCTTCAGGTCACGGCTGGTGTTCAGGCCGGTCTTTACCTTCGAGATGATCGCGGTGCGGTCCTCGTTCACCGCGTAGAGCGTCAGGCGGTCGGCGTTCAGCAGCTTGCAGATGTCCTGCGACGCCTCGAGCATGATCTCGTCGATGTTCTCGGTGGCGTGGATGCGGGTGGTGACCGCCTGCAGCTGGCGGAAGAAAAGCGCCTCGAACGAGACGCCGCGCTTTTCCGGCGGCAGCTGCTGGGAACTGAGGAACTCCTGCTCGCTGTCGCGGCCGGGCTTCAAGACTGCGCTCATAACTCGAACTCCTGGCCCGCGCGCAACCAGCGGATGTCATGCGTGACATTCGGTCCGAAGGGCTGCGTCTGATCGAAGCGCTGGATCTCCGTCATGATCAGCTCGGTCTCCGCCGGCTTGGTGTGGGTGATGAAAATGGGGAACTGCTTGCCCTTGTCGATGCAGTCCAGCTCCTCGGCCAGCGCAAGCGGCGACAGGTGCAGGCTGCGCTTGGCAAGGTCCTGCTCGCGGTTGCTGAAGGCCGTCTCGATGACGAGGGCGGCCACGTCCATCTGGTTCAGGCGCCGCCAGAACGCGGGGTTGCGCTCGGTGTCGCCCGTGAAGACCCAGCAGCCCTGCCCCGACGCCACCGCATAGCCGCACGCGGGTACGGTGTGGACGGCGGGCAGCACCTCGATGTACTTGCCATTGAGCTCCAGCGTCTGGCCGACCTGGATTTCGTGGAAGCTGACGAAGGGCGCCTGCGGTGACGGGATGCGGCTGAAGTCCGGCCAGATCACGTTGTTGAAGATGTGCGCCTTCAATGCAGCAATGGTGCCGGGCAGCGCGCAGACGCGAATGGGCTCGGTGATGTGCGAGGCGACCGCGTCCACCATCAGCGGCAGGGCGGCGACGTGATCGAGGTGGGAGTGCGTGAGCAGGACGTGGCGGATGCCGCGCATTTCCTGCAGGCTCAGGTCGCCCACGCCCGTGCCGGCGTCGACGAGGACGTCGCCGTCGATCAGGAAGGAGGTGGTCCTGCAGTCCTTCGCGATCGCGCCGGAACAACCCAGCACCCGCACCCTCATTGCCGCCTCTTCACTTAGTCTCGAAGTTGGTTGCGCCGTCCCAGCTCGGGTCGAAAGGCAGCAACCTCATCGAGGCTACACGTTCGGAGTACAGCTCGTAAAGGTATTTTTGCGCACCCAGGCGCTGCAGGTTCAGCATCTGCAGGTCGCACTGGTCCCAGTCCTGCGCGCGGTATGCCTTGAGGAAGGCGCCCCAGATGCGCAGTTCGTCCGCCACCTTCTTGTCCAGGCCTGCGACGGGGGCCACGGGATAGAAGATGCCGACCGCCTGCTCCTTGCCCTTCACCCGCACCCTATCCAGCTCCTGCCAGGCGAACTCCGGCGCCAGCTTGCGGGTGCTCTCGCTCACGACGATGTCCACTCCGTAGGCTTTCGACAGCCCCTCGAGACGGGACCCCAGGTTCACCGAGTCGCCGATGACCGTGTAGCTGCGGCGGATGTCCGAGCCCATGTCGCCCACGCACATGGTGCCGGTGTTCAGCCCCACGCCCACGCCGATCTCCAGCATGTCCTTGGCGCGGTGCTCCGCGTTGATCTGTCGCACGGCCAGCGACATCTCGATGGCGGACTTCACCGCCAGTTCCGCGTGGTTCGGCGTGTCGACGGGCGCGCCCCAGAACGCCATGACGCAGTCGCCCATGTACTTGTCGATGGTGCCGCGGTTGGCGCGGATGATGTCCGTGAGGCGGCTGAAGACGGCGTTGAGCAGCTCCTGCAGCTGCGTCGGCTCCATGCGCTCGGACATCTTGGTGAAGCCCCGCATGTCGCAGAACATCACCGTCAGCTCCTTGTTCGTCGCCTTCATGCTGTAGCTGTCCGGATCCTTCACCATTTCGTCCACCAGCTCCGGTGGCACGTAGGTTCCGAACAGGTTGGCCAGCTCCCGCTTGCTGCGGCTTTCGACGAAGTAGCCGTAACTCATGTTCAGCGCGAAAGCCGTGCCGGCCATCGCGAGCGCCGCCGCCAGCGGAAGCGCCAGCATGTGCGCCATGTACAGGTAGAAGTTCAGCGCGAAGATGGCCGCGGCGACCAGCACGCTCAGGAGCACGGCGCGCGTGGCCGACAGCAGCGGAAGCGCGAAGGCCAGCAACAGGCCGGTGACCACGAGGATCACCAGGTCGTAGCCGAGGGCGTAGTCCGGCTTCACCGGAATCTTGTTGTCCAGGAGTCCGGAGAGCAGGTTGGCGTGCGTCTCGACGCCCGCGTACGTCTCGCCGACGGGCGTGACGCGCAGGTCCTGCAGGCCAGGAGCCGTGGTGCCGACGAGGATGATCTTGCCCTTCAGGCTTTCGGCGGGCAGCTTCTTGCCGATCACGTCCGCCGCCGACACGTACGTGTAGGAGCCGCCGCTGGGCCCGCCAGCCCCGCGGAACGGCACCAGCGTGATTACGCCTTCGGCCACGGGAATCGCACGCGAGCGCTCGCCGAGCTTCAGGCGGATGTGGTCCAGGCCCTGGTAGTGGCGGGGCAGGAAGGATTCGGTGGGAAAGCCCGGCTCCACGGCCGGCGAGCCCACCAGCATGCGGAACATGGAAAGCGCGAGCGACTCGTAGTAGCTGCCCTTGTGTTCCGCCAGCAGCGGCACGGCGCGGACCACGCCGTCGCCGTCGACCATCGGATTGAAGAAGCCGGCCACCGGGGCCGCGCGCGCGAGCTGCTCGATGTTCGAGCCGAAGCCGTTCCAGCTGGTGAACTTGATGGGACGGCCGCGCAGCGCCTCCTGGGCCATCACGGGCTGGGGCAGCACGCCGGAGGTGCGGCCTTCGCGGTCGCTCGTGAAGTAGTAGCCCAGGACGATGGGGCGGTTCTTCAGCGACCGCGCGAAGGTGGCGTCGTAGTCCAGCGACCCCTGCAGCTGCGCCACGCGCTCGGCGAATCCCGCCTGGTCCTTCAGTTCGCCTTGCGCGAGCTGGCGCAGGCGCTTCAGGCCCGAGCTCTCGTCCGCTTCCGCGAACACCACGTCGAAACCGAGCAGCTCGATCTTCTGGCGGTCGAACAGCTCGTCGACCATCTCGGCCAGGCGGTTGCGGCTCCAGGGCCAGCGTCCGACTTCGGCCAGGCTCTTCTCGTCGATGTCGATGATGACGACGCGCTCGTCCAGCGTGCGCGGCATCGTGGCGCGCAGGCGGGCGTCGTAGATGATGTCGTCGAGGCGCTGCAGCACGCCGATGTGCAACACCCCGATGGCATGCATCAGGGCGAGCACCAGGGGAACCAGCGTGATCGCTATGCGCGACCAGTGCCGCGCGAGCAGGCCCATGGAGCGGGCGCGGGGGGCGTCAGCCCACCTGGAGGAACTGCATCTGGGTGCCGGCGAGTTCCAGCATGTCGCCGTTCTTCAGGGTCACCGGCTCGGGCCCGATGGCCGACCCGTTCAGGGTGGGCTTGTTGGAGCCTTCGACGTGCGCCACCACGAAGCCGTGGGAACGCTTGGTGATCGCGGCCACCGCGACGCCGGGCTTGCCGATGGTGGTGACCACCTTCACCAGCGGGACCTCGCGACCGGCGGCGGCGCCGGACAGCACCTTGATGCTGGCATTGAGGCCGGCGGCCGCCTCGGGGGAGCCGGAAGAAGCCGTGGCAGTCGCCGGCATGGCGGCCGTCGCGCCCGCGGGAGCAGGGGCAGGCTTGGCCGGCATCGGCGGAACCATGCCGGACTTCATGATCATGGTCTTTTCGAACGTGGCGCCCGGCGCCTCGTTGATGAACTTGATCTTGTACTTTCCGATTTCGACCGTATCGTTGTTTTGCAACAACTGTTTCTTCACGGCCTTGCCGTTGACGTAGGTGCCGTTGGTGGAATTCAGGTCCTCCAGGTACACCTCGTTCCCGGTCAATTGCAGCACGGCGTGCTCGCCCGACACCGCCAGGTTGTCGATCACGATGTCGTTGTAGGGACGGCGGCCCAGCGTGGTCCGGTCCTTCGTCAACTGCACTTCCTTGATGACGACACCGTCGATCGACACGATCATCTTCGGCATGGTCGACTCCTGTTCCTCAATGCAAATCTGCAATCACGCGTGCTTCACTGTCCGAGCCAGCGCGAGATCAGTCCCCGTTTCCTCGAGCCGCTGCTGGCATGCGCCAGCAGCACCGAAATGTTGTCCCGTCCGCCGTTCGCGTTCGCAGCGTCCACCAGCTGCACCGACTTTTGTTCCAGCGGAACCTCGCTCGCCATGATGCGGGCGATGGCCTCGTCGTCCAGCATATCCGACAGTCCGTCGGAACACATCAGATAAAGATCGCCGGGTTCGACCTTGTGCTCGTTGACCTCCAGCAGCACGGCGTCTTCGACCCCCAGGGCGCGGGTCACCAGGTTCTTGTTGGTGGAGGTGGCCGCCTGTTCCGGCGTGATCAACCCGGCGTCCATCTGCTCCTGCAGCAGCGAGTGGTCCTTGGTGATCTGGTCCAGGGTGGCGCCCCGCAGCCGGTAGCAGCGGGAGTCCCCGATGTGCCCCAGCATCAGGCGGCCGTCCTGGAACACGCCCACCACCAGCGTGGTGCCCATGCCGCTGTACTGCGGGTTGGAATTGGCGGCGTTGAAGATGGAGCGGTTCGCGTTGTCGACGCAGATCTCCATGGCGCGGCGCACCTCGCGGGCGTTCGCGTGCCGGCCGGCCTGCGCCAGCCAGCGTCCGAGCTCTGACTTG
>JAQZBU010000168.1 GCA_029237735.1 Ramlibacter sp.
GCGCATCGACAGGCCGGCCACTTCCACATCGCCCGCGTCGGCGGCGAACAGGCCGGTGAGCACCTGGAACAGCGTCGACTTGCCGGCACCGTTGGGCCCAAGCAGCGCGACGAAGCTGCCGCGAGCGATCTCCACGCTGAGCGCCTTGAGCGCCACCCGCGGGCCGTAGCACTGCGTGAGCTCACGAAGCTTCAGCATGACCCCGCTCCCGCGGACAGCGCGCGCGAGTTCTCGTCGCCGCGATAGACAAGCCCAGCCAGTGTTGTCGCTCCGGGAACGAAGCGCAGCGGTTGCGCGGGCACTGCGCAACTGCCGACGTGCTCGCGTTCGGCCTGGGCACCTGCAAGCACCGCATCGATGCGGCCCCGGTGCTCGCTCTTCGGGCACACCGGGTCGGTAGCCGCCGCATCGCCCGTGACCAGGAATGCCTGGCAGCGGCAGCCGCCGAAATCGTGCCCGCGCTCGTCGCAGCCGCCGCAGGTGGCGTTCATCCATGACTGGCCGCGGTAGCGGTTGAATCCGTCGCTGCCATACCAGGCATCTCGCACCGAGCTCTCCCGCAGGTTCGGGAACTCGATGCCGGGCAGCATGCGCGCGCTGTGGCAAGGCAGCGAGGTTCCATCAGGCGCCACCACCATGAAGACCGCGCCCCACCCGGCCATGCAGGGCTTGGGTTTGGCGTCGGCATAGTCGGGCGACACCCACAGCACCTTCATGCGGCCTTCGAGGCGATCGCGATGCGCCATCACGATCGCTTCGGCGTCACGCAGTTCGTCGGGGGTCGGCATCAAGGCCGTCCGGTTGAGCCAGGCCCAGCCGTAATACTGCGTGTTGGCGAGTTCCAGGTAATCGGCGCCCATGCGCTCGGCCATGTCGATGATGCGGCCCACGTGCGGCAGGTTGAAGCGGTGCATCACGCAGTTCAGCACCATGGGGTAGCCCTGCGCCTTGATGATGGCGGCGACCTTCGATTTCAAATCGAAGGTGCGGCTGGAGCTGATGAAGTCGTTGAGCTCGCGCGTCGAGTCCTGGAACGACAGCTGGATGTGGTCGAGCCCGGCTGATTTCAACGCGCCCGCCCGCTTCTCGGTCAAGCCCACACCCGAGGTGATGAGGTTGGTGTAGAAGCCCAGTTGCCGCGCATGCGCCACCAGCTCTTCGAGATCATGGCGCAACAGCGGCTCGCCCCCGAAAAGCCCAGTTGCACCGCGCCCAGCGCGCGCGCCTCGGCCAGCACGCGCTTCCAGGTCGCGGTGTCCATCTCGCGGTCGTGCCGCGCGTAGTCGACCGGGTTGGAGCAGAACACGCAATGCAAGGGGCAGCGATAGGTCAATTCGGCCAGCAGCCACAGCGGCGGCCGGATCGCGGGGGCGGTGGTGGCTTGCATTCGCGGCCCCTACTGCAGCCAACCGCGTTCGCGCGCCTGGCCAAGGAAAGCGCAGACATCGCCTTTCAGCGCCGTCTGTGCGAACGCAGCTTCAAGTTCCGCGACGATCTCGTCAACGGTACGCTGGCCATCGCAACGCCGCAGAATCTCCGCGGCCGGCGTATTCAGCTTCACCATGCCTTCGGGGTAAAGCAGCACCCAACAGTCCTGCGCCGGCTCGAACTGCAACCGGAACATCGTCGCCACGACGGGCCTCGTGTTGGGCGAAATCATGGCCGCGACTCCATCGGCAGGTCGTCGGGGTAGGCGCGTTCGATGACATCGAGCATCGACCAGAGGAGGTCGAGCTTGAACTGCAAGATCGCGATCGCGCGTTCCTGACGCGCCCGTGTCGTGCACCAGCGGTGCGCCACTTCGAGCCCGTGCTCGACGTCGCGCGTGGCCAGCGGGATGCGGCTGCGGAAGTAGCCGAGGCCATCCGCTTCGATCCAGGGGTACAGCGTGGGCCAGCCCGCCAGCCTGTCGGCGTGGATCTTCGGCGCGAACATTTCGGTCAGCGAAGAAATGGCGGCCTCTTCCCACGGCCTGTTGCGCGCGAAGTTGACATACGCATCGACCGCGAAACGCACACCGGCCCGCACGTGGCGATGCGACCAGAGGTCCTCGCGCGGCAGGCCGGTCGCCTCGCCCAGCCGGCTCCAGGCCTCGATGCCGCCCGCATCGCTGCCGCCGAAGTCGCCGCGGCCGTCGTGGTCGAGGATGCGCTCGACCCAGCGCCGGCGTTCTGCGCGGTCGTCGCAGTTGGCCATCACCGCGGCATCCTTCTGCGGGATCTTGACCTGGTAGTAGAAGCGGTTCGCCACCCACGCCCTCACCTGGAACGGCTGCAGCTCGCCGCGGTTAAGGCGCAGGTTGAACGGGTGGTGGATGTGATAGCCGGCCTCGCAGGCGCGCAGCCGGGCTTCGAATTCCATGGCGCTCCATGGCTCGCGGACATCCGCGTGCGGCGGGGCACAGCGAAACAGTTCGGTATTCATAAGGCAATCTCCATTCCGTCGTAGGACACCTCGATGCCGTGCGCGTCGAGCGTGCGGCGCTGCGCGCTGCCTTCATCGAGGATCGGGTTGCTGTTGTTGATGTGGATGAGCACCTTGCGCCGCGCGCCGCTCGCCTGCATCACATCGACCATGCCCGCGCGCGCAGCGCTGGCTGTCTGCGGCAGATGGCCCATCTCGCTCGCGGTCTTGTCGCTGAGGCCGGCGCGCTTCATCTCTTCTTCTTCCCAGAAGGTGCCATCCACTAGCAGGCAGTCGGCGTCGCTCATCCAGCGCAACTCCTGCTCGCCGACCTCGGCCAGGCCCGGCGAATAGAACAGGCGCTTGCCATCCGCGAGGTCTTCGATCCGCAGGGCGATGTTGTCGCCCACCACCTGTTCACGCCGGTGCGGTGAATAAGGGGGCGCCTTGCCGGGGATAGCCAGCGCTGTGAAGCGCAGCGACGGAAAGCCTTCGATCTCGAATTCGGCACAGGCCTGCTCCCCCGCCACCGGCAGCATGTGCCAGCGCGTGCCGCAATAGTGCTGGAGCACGTTCAACAGCGGCAGCCCGGTGGTGAGGTCTTCGAACACGCAAGGCGTTGCATAGAGATCGATGCACGGGCCTTCGCGCAGGCCCAGCAAGCCAGTCACGTGATCGATCTGCGCATCCATCAGCACCACCGCCTTGATCGGCGTGCTGCGCAGGCCATGCGGCTCGCCGTGGCGCGGGTGAAGTTGCGGGTGGCTGCGAATCTGCTGGCCGATGTCGGGCGACGCATTGAGCAGCACCCATGATTCGCCGTCAGCCGACACCGCGATGGAACTCTGGGTTCGCGCATGCGCGCTCAGCTCGCCCTGCCGCTGGCCGGCGCACAGCCGGCAGTTGCAGTTCCATTGAGGGAAACCCCCTCCGGCGCCTGAGCCGAGCACGAGAATTTTCATGGGAGTGTGTGGTTGTGATTGGTGGCGGCGCATCGCACACGATGCGCCGCCGGGCGGGTCAGCGGTTCGAGATGTACATCGTGATTTCGAAACCGAAACGCATGTCTTCAAATGCGGGCTGTGACCATTGCATGGGGAGTCTCCTTGGGTTGCCATCCAACGTCGGGCGGGATTGCCGTGAAGGACCCCCAAGAACAGGTGGTTGCCCCTATGCGCAGGCGTGCGCGAGCGGCAAGCTACGCTGCGACTGTGCCATCCGGGAACAAGGGCGTGCGGAGATGGCACAGGGTTTTCCCGTGGGCGATTGCGACAGTGCACGCGGGGTATGTAGGCGGCGGGCCGTGGACGGCGGGTGGCCGACTCCGTTCGTGTCCCCCGCCGCGGGAGGCGGCTCCTCCTTGACCTCACTGCGTCAGCCACCCGCCATCCACGCCCCTTAGGCGACGTTGGTTCGTTCGACGCATCGAACACCCTCACTGGTGGATGGATCAGGGTGGCGGGGCGCTCTACGCAGCGACATCAAGGAGGAGCCGCCCTCCCGGCGGCGGGGGACAGTCGCGGAGTAGAGTGCACCGCTGCCCTGATCCCGCAACCCGCCCAGGCTAGCTAGTTCTTGCCCCAGCGCAGCTTGCGATAAATAGTGTTGCGGCTGATGCCCAGGCGCTTCGACGCGACCGAGATGTTGCCGTCCGCGGCTGCCAACACGGACCGAATCATGTCGATCTCAGCTTCACCCAGGGTGCGTGCGGACGCGTCCTGCGATGCCTCGACCGGCGGAGGAACGCTGATAACCGGCTCGGCGGATTTCTCCGAGACCATGGGTGCGGGATCGCCTCGCCGCGGGCCCACCGCCAGAGATGCGGTGCCGCGAGCGGCCGCGGGCATGGACGAGCCTGCCCGTTGCACGTCTTCGAGGAAGTCGTCCGATAAATGCTGCTCGGTGATCCGCGGCTCGCCGGCCGCCATCACGGCGGCCGTGCGCAGCACGTTCGCGAGCTGGCGGATGTTGCCGGGCCACGCGTAGCTGTTGAACAGCGCCATCACCGGCGGGCTGATCTCGGGCGTGCCCTGCGGGCACTCGGCCACCAGGATGCGCCGCGCCACCACCGCAAGATCGCATCGCTCACGCAGCGCCGGCAGGCGCACCACCAGGCCGTTCAGGCGGTAGTACAGGTCTTCGCGGAACGAACCGGCATCGATCATTTCGCGCAGGTTGCGGTGGGTGGCGCCGATCACAGCGATGTCCACCGCGATCGACTTCTGGCTGCCCAGCGGCGTCACGCAGCGCTCCTGCAGAACGCGCAGCAGCCGCGCCTGCAAGGCCAGCGGCATGTCGCCGATCTCGTCGAGGAACAGCGTGCCGCCGTTGGCTTGCACGATGCGCCCGCTCGCGCCCTTGCGGCGCGCGCCAGTGAAGGCGCCGTCCTCATAGCCGAACAGCTCGGCCTCGATCAACGATTCGGGAATCGATGCGCAGTTCACGGCAACGAAAGCCTGCTTGGCGCGGTTCGAGTCCTGGTGCACGGCTCGCGCGAGCAACTCCTTGCCCGTGCCTGTCTCGCCAAGGATCAGCAGCGGAATGTCGCGGTTCAGGACGCGCAGCACCTTCTGCACCGTCGCCTCGATCTGGGGGTCGCCCGTCTTCAGGTAGTGCAGGCCCGACAACGCACCCTGCGGCACGGCGGCCGGCGCCTGCGGCGGCCGGTTTGCGTCGCCCGGCGCGGCCGGCGCGGCCTGCACTGCAGGTTCGGCCTGCCATGCCGGCTCATTGGCGCCCAGCCCGGACATCATCGAGCGCGCCGCTGCGTTGAAGCGGGCGCTGACGTGGAACTGCCGGCCATTCGAAAGGCAGAGGCAGGCAGGCGCCGGAAGCGGCGCGCGGAAATGGTCGAGCATGGCCGACGCCGTAGTGCCGAACAGGCTCGTGAGGCTGTGCATCCGCAGCGCCGCATGGCTCATGTCGAGCTGGTCGAGCGCGCTTCGATTGGCGCCGAGGATCTTGCCGTCGGCGCCGACGACGATGATCCCTTCCAGCAAAGTCCCGATGAACTCGACGCGGCTGTGGAAGTGCAGACGAAGGCGGTTGCCGAAGTCGTCGGACAGCCATTGGTTTTCGATCATGCGAGCGGACATGCGCACCAGCCCCATCGTGTGCTGGTGGTAGGAGCGCTGATCGCCCGTCACGTCGAGCACGCCGAGCATGTTGCCGCGCGGATCGAAGATGGGGGCTGCCGAGCAGGTCAGGAAGCTGTTGGCATGGATGAAGTGCTCGCCGCCGTGCACGACCGTGGGCGCCTCTTCGAACAGCGCCGTGCCGATGGCATTCGTGCCCTTCGAATGCTCGGCCCAGTTGACGCCGGGCGCCAGCGCCACCTTGCCCGCGCGTTCGAGAAACCTGTCGTCCCCCACCGAGTGCAGGATGGTGCCCTGGGCATCGGCCAGCACGATCATGCTTTCGGTGTTGACGATCTGCTCGAACAGCATCTCCATGACCGGCGCCGCGTGCGTGGACAGGCGCAGGTTGCGCTCCCGCGCCACGCTGAGGTCGCTGCGCATCATCGGCTCGAAGTCGGGACGTTCGATACGGGTCAGCCCGAGCGCGGCGCATCGCTGATGCGACTGCTCGATCGTTTCTGCCCGCGCGGCTTGACGCTCGACAGGCGCGGCAGTGGGAGTCGTCCAGGTTCTGGCATTCGTGACTTGGGCACGGTGGGTTACGGACATCGTTTGCGTCTCCTGTCCCGCTCAAGGCGGGTTGTCTCTATCGAATACCGCGCGCCGGTTTTTGGCCATGGGCCACCTGCGGCGCTGATTGATCTGCGTCAAATCAAAGCAAGTTGTGTTCCGGCCTGCAACACGCAACGCATGGCACGGCGTTTGCAGACGCTGGGTATCTTTCAACCCGATCATGACGGAGACCTGACATGACTCATCTGCTTACCCTCCCCACCCCTACCCGCCGCCGGCGAGGCCACGCGATGGCACGAGTCGGCGCCTTGCTGCTGGCCCTGGCCGCCAGCACCGCCAGCACGACAGTTTCGGCTCACGGCGACGTGACGCCGCAGGCCGTCGATACCACGGGACTGCCCCCGCTCGGCAAGGAGTGGCGCGCCGAGAACCCCTTCCGCGCCAACGAACCCGCCGCCAAGATCGGCACCTCGGCCTACAACCAGAATTGCGCCCGCTGCCATGGGCTGGAAGCCATCTCCGGCGGCATCGCGCCAGACCTGCGCAAGCTCGACAACGAATGCGCGACGCAGAAGGACGCCGCCAAGAAGGCGGCCTGCGTGAAGGAGATCGACGAGTTCTACCTCACGACCGTGCGCCAGGGGCGCACCCGCAACGGCGCGGTGTACATGCCGCCATTCGAAGGGGTCATGAACCAGGAAGCCATGTGGGCTATCAAGGCCTATCTGGAAACGCGCCGTGACAAGCCCCTCTGACCGGCAGCAGCCGATGAGCTTCGCGAAGCCGACGCGTCGCGACTGCCTGCGCTGGCTAGGCGCGGCCGCCGCCGTGGCGGGTACACCGTTGCGCGCCGCCGCCACGCCGCTGGACCGCGTGCGCGAGCGCGGCGCGCTGAAGGTCGGCATCTATCACGAGATGCCGCCCTTCCATGTCGGCGGCAAGGGTATCGACGTCGACCTGGCGCAGGCTCTCGCCGAGTCGCTGGGCGTGAGGCTTTCCCTGTTGCCGTTCCATGCCGACGAGAACATGAACGACGACCTGCGCAGCATGGTGTGGCGCGGCCATTACCTCGGCTACGGCCCGGCCGACGTGCTGCTGCATGTGCCGGTCGACCGGCCGCTGATGGACGCCAACCCGCAGGTCAGCATCCTTGCGCCCTACTGCCGTGACCGGGTTGCGATCGCGCGCCGTCTCGAGCAGGTGCCACGGCTCGACACACTGTCGCAACTGGCCGATCGGAACGTGGCGGTACCCGGGCAATCGCTCGCGGGCTGGCTGCTGATCGGCGCCGACGGCGGCGCCTACAGGAACCAGCTGCTCACGCAGTGGAAGAATGGCGCCGAGGCCGCGCACGCGCTGTCGCGCGGCGAGGTGGCCGCCGCAGGGGGACTGGCCTCGGAGCTCGAATCGGTCTTGCGCGGCGACCCGCGGTTTGCCATCGCGCCGATGCCGTCGCCGCGCGCGCCGCGTGACGGATGGGCCCTGGGCATGGCCGTCAAGCGCGACGCTGTCGATCTGGCGCAGGCGCTGCAGGGCGCGGTCAACGACCTGGCAGCGAGCGGCCGGCTGCGCGACATGTTCGCCCGCGCCAACGTGGACTGGCACGCGTCATGACACGCTCATTGCTCCATCGTGTGACGACTGCTCCACCGGGGCACTGCGCGCGCGGCGGCGTGGAGCTTCGACCCGAGGGTTAATCCCGAGCCGGGGCCGCCTCATGCGTGCCGCGGCCAGGTGGCACGGCATTTGCGCAATACACATCTCTCATTTCAACCACTCTCTCAGGAGACAGTCAATGCTTTACGCAGCTCCCGGCACCCCCGGCGCCAAAGTCCCGTTCAAGCCGGCCTATGACAACTTCATCGGCGGCAAGTTCGTTGCGCCGTTGAAAGGCCAGTACTTCGACGTGATCACGCCGATCACCGGCAAGCCCTACACGAAGGCCGCCCGCTCCGGGCCCGAAGACATCGAGCTGGCGCTGGACGCCGCCCACGCGGCCGCCGACGCATGGGGCCGCACGGCACCCGCCACGCGCGCGAACATCCTGCTGCAGATTGCCGACCGCATCGAGCAGAATCTCGAGCTGCTGGCCTATGCCGAGTCGGTGGACAACGGCAAGCCGATTCGCGAGACGCTGAACGCCGACATCCCGTTGACCGTCGATCACTTCCGCTACTTCGCGGGCTGCCTGCGCGCGCAGGAAGGCGCCTTGAGCGAGATCGACGAGAACACCATCGCCTATCACTTCCACGAGCCGCTGGGCGTGGTCGGTCAGATCATCCCCTGGAACTTCCCGATCCTGATGGCCGCCTGGAAGCTGGCGCCCGCGATTGGCGCGGGCAACTGCGTGGTGCTCAAGCCGGCCGAGTCGACGCCCATCAGCATCATGGTTCTGGCCGAACTGATCGCCGACATCCTGCCGCCCGGCGTGCTCAACATCGTCAATGGTTTTGGCCGCGAAGCCGGCATGCCGCTGGCGAGCAGCAAGCGCATCGCCAAGATCGCATTCACCGGCTCCACGGCCACCGGGCGCGTCATCGCGCAGGCCGCCGCGACAAACCTGATCCCGGCGACGCTGGAGCTGGGCGGCAAGAGCCCCAACATCTTCTTCGAGGACATCGCCGATGCCGACGACGCGCTGTTCGACAAGGCCATCGAAGGCCTGGTGCTGTTCGCGTTCAACCAAGGCGAAGTCTGCACCTGCCCGTCGCGCGCGTTGATCCAGGAATCGATCTACGACAAGTTCATGGCGCGCGCGCTGGAGCGCGTCAAGGCCATCAAGCAGGGCCACCCGCTGGACACCGACACGATGATGGGTGCGCAGGCGTCCGCCATGCAGATGGACAAGATCATGACCTACCTCGACGTGGGCAAGCAGGAAGGCGCGGAATTGCTGATCGGCGGCGGTCGCGCGCAACTCGGCGGCGAACTCGCCGGCGGCTACTACATCCAGCCCACGCTATTCAAGGGCAACAACAGCATGCGCATCTTCCGCGAAGAAATCTTCGGCCCGGTGCTGGCCGTGGCCACCTTCAAGGACGAGGCCGAGGCATTGCAGATAGCCAACGACACCCCGTACGGCCTGGGCGCCGGTGTATGGACGCGCGACAGCAACACCGCCTACCGCATGGGCCGCGCGATCAAGGCGGGGCGAGTGTGGACCAACTGCTATCACGCCTACCCGGCGCATGCCACCTTCGGCGGCTACAAGGAGTCAGGCATCGGCCGCGAGACGCACAAGATGATGCTAGACCATTACCAGCAGACCAAGAACCTGCTTGTGAGCTACAACCCGAACAAGCTGGGTTTCTTCTAGCCACACATGGACCGGCACGCACCACCTGCATTGCAATGGCTGCCGGCGCTGGCCGCGCTGGCGCTGATCGCCCCTGCGCAAGGCCAGACCGTCGCGCCCATCGTGCTCGCGCCGGTGGTCGTCACCGGCTCGGTCGGCCCGCGCACGCTGGCCGATGCACCGGCCGCGCTCGGCGTCGTCGACGCGCAAGACCTGCGCTCGAGCGGGCCGATGGTCAACCTGTCGGAGGCGTTGGGCCGCGTGCCCGGCATCGCGGTCGCCAATCGCAGTAACTATGCCCAGGACTTGCAGATCAGCTCGCGTGGTTTTGGCGCACGCGCCGGCTTCGGCGTGCGCGGCCTGCGGCTCTACACCGACGGCATCCCCGCCACCATGCCCGACGGCCAGGGCCAGGTCGCTCACTTCGACCTCGCCGGCGCCAGCCGGATCGAGGTGCTGCGCGGACCGTTCTCGGTGCTCTACGGCAACGGCTCGGGCGGCGTGATGGCTTTGTTCAGCGCCGCGCCGACCGAGCGGCGCGCCGGCATCGACGTCGACGCCGGCAGCTTCGGCCTGCACCAGGCACGGCTGAACGTGGAAGCGCCGTTCGGCGAAGGCTGGGATTTGCGCGCGAGCTATGCCGACTTCGGCATCGACGGCTTCCGCCAGCATTCGCAGGCCGAGCGCAAGCTGGGCAACCTGCGCCTGGGCTGGCACGACAGCAACAACCGCATCCTGCTGCTGGCCAGTGACATCGCACAGGCCGCGCAAGACCCCCTCGGCCTCACGCGTGCGCAGTTCGACGCCGACCCGGACCAGACGACCCCGCAAGCCGGAACCTTCGATACCCGCAAGACGTTGCGCCAGAGCCAACTCGGCGCGCGTTGGGAACACCGCATCGACGCGGCCGGGCCGCTGCGCACCGCGGCGCTCACCGGTTACTTCGGTTCGCGCGGCGTCACGCAATGGCAGGCGATCGCGCCGGCCACCCAGGCCAGCCCGCGCCATGGAGGCGGCGTCGTCGATTTCGACCGAGACTATGGCGGCGTCGACGCGCGCCTGGCCTGGCGCTGGAGCGGCGTCGAACTGGTAACCGGCGCCACAGTGGAGCGGCAGCGTGACGATCGGCTCGGCTTCGAGAACTTCACCGGCAGCGGCAGTGCGCAAGTGCTCGGCGTGCGCGGTGCGCTGCGGCGCGACGAGGCCAACCGCGTCGGCACGCGCGACCTTTACGCTCAAGCCGAGGTGGCACTGGGCGACACGGTGACTGCCACGCTCGGGGTTCGCACTGGGAGGGTCGATTTCACGGCCGCCGACCGCTTGCTGTCGAACGGCGACGATTCGGGCGCCCTGCGCTTTCACTACACCAACCC
>JAQZBU010000033.1 GCA_029237735.1 Ramlibacter sp.
GCAAATAGCATAGGTGCATTCTAAATACACCTTTAACCGCCTCTGAAAGGACTCGCCCGTGACCCAAGCTGCAACCCCCACCCGGATCGACGTGCGCGCACTCGCCTGCGAACAGCGCCATTCGCTCATCTTTTCGACTTTCGCCGGCCTTGCGGCCGGCGGCGCCCTTGAACTGGTCAATGACCACGACCCCAAGCCGTTGCGCAACGTCTTCCAGGCCCAGTACCCCGGCAAGTTTGCCTGGGAGTACCTCGAGCAGGGCCCGGACACCTGGCGCGTCGCCATCAGCAAGCTGGGCGACCCCCACAGCAACGGCCAGTGCTGCGGCTCCTGCGGCGGGCAATGAGATCTCGATAAAAAAAAGCATTCAAGGAAAGGCAATCATGAAAAGCACCGCAAGGCTCTGGCGCTGGCTGGGCCTCATCTTCGTGCTGTCGTTCGGGGCCCTCGGGTACCTGGGTTGGCAGATCTACCTCGAGGCGCCGCCCATCCCCAGAGCCGTGATGACGACCGAGGGCGAAGTTCTCTTCACCGGCGAGCAGATCCAGTACGGCCAGCAGGCATGGCGCTCCACGGGCGGCCAGCAACTTGGCAGCGTCTGGGGCCACGGCAGCTATGTTGCGCCGGACTGGTCCGCCGACTGGCTGCACCGTGAAGCCATCGCGCTGCAGGCCATCCGCGCCAAGCAGCACTCGAAGACCACGGGTGAGCCTTCCACAGCCGATCGCGCCGCGGTCGCCGCCGTGATGCGCGAGGAAATGCGCCGCAATACTTACGACAAGTCGAAGGACGTCATCACCGTGTCGCCCGAGCGTGCCCAGGCGATTCGCGAAGTCGCGGCCCACTACGACGGCTTGTTCGGCACTGACCAGACCCTGTCCACGCTGCGCGATCAATATGCGATGAGCGAGGACGCGTTGCCCGCCGCTTCCGACCGCCAGGCCCTCACGGCGTTCTTCTTCTGGACCTCGTGGGCAGCCGCTACCGACCGGCCGGGGGAGACCGACCTTTCATACACCAGCAACTGGCCGCATGAGCCGCTGGTGGGCAACACGCTCACGACGTCTTCCGCCATCTGGTCGATGGTCAGCATCATCTTGCTGCTCGCAGGCATCGCCGCCATGCTCTGGCTGCACGGCAGCACCAAGCATGAGGAAGAGGCGCGCGCGCCCAAGAGCGATCCGCTGTTCAACGCCCCCGCAACGCCTTCCATGAAGGCCACGCGCAAGTACTTCTTCGCGGTGGTGGGTTTGATCCTCCTGCAGATCGGCATGGGCGTGGTCACCGCGCACTACGCGGTCGAAGGCCAGTCGTTCTTCGGCATCCCACTCGCGCAAGTGCTGCCGTATGTGGTCAGCCGCACGGTGCATACCCAGGTCGGCATCTTCTGGATCGCCACCGCATGGCTCGCCACGGGCCTGTACATCGCGCCCCTGCTCTCGGGCAAGGAGCCGAAGTTCCAGAAACTCGGCGTGGACATCCTGTTCTGGGCGCTGATCGCCATCGTCGTCGGCTCCACCGCCAGCGGCTGGCTGGGCACGCTGCAGCGCAGCGGCGTCGACTTCAGCTTCTGGCTGGGCAACCAGGGCCTCGAGTTCACCAGCATGGGCCGCGTCTGGCAGATCCTGCTGTTCATCGGCCTGCTGTTCTGGGCGCTCCTGCTCGGCCGCGCCTTGTGGCCCGCGCTGATGAAGCCCTCGGAATCGCGCGGCCTGATCGCGATGGTGTTCCTGTCGGCCACCTGCATCGGCGGCTTCTACGCCACCTCGCTGACCTGGGGCCAGGGCACGCACTACTCGATGGTCGAGTACTGGCGCTGGTGGCTCGTCCACCTCTGGGTGGAGGGCTTCTTCGAAGTGTTCGCCACTGCCGTCATTGCGCTGATCTTCACACGCATTGGCCTGGTGCGCGCCGAGAGCGCCAACCGCGCCATCGTGGCGGAAACCATCGTGTTCCTGTTCGGCGGCATCCTGGGCACCCTGCACCACCTGTACTTCACCGGCACGCCGACTTCGGTGATCGCCGTCGGCTCGGTGTTCTCCGCGCTGGAAGTGGTGCCGCTCACGCTGATCGGCCTGGAAGCCCTGCAGACCTATCGCCGCAGCAAGAGCGCGCCGTGGCTCGCCACGTACAAGTGGCCGGTGATGTGCTTCGTCGCCGTCGGCTTCTGGAACACCGTGGGCGCGGGCCTGCTGGGCTTCGCAATCAACCCGCCAGCCGCGTTGTACTACGTTCAAGGCTTGAACATGACGGCGGCCCACGGCCATGCAGCCCTGTTCGGCGTGTACGGCATGCTGGGCATCGGACTGATGCTGTTCTGCCTGCGCGGCCTCTATGAGCGCCATCTGCACGCCGACGCACTGCTCAAGCCCGCCTTCTGGGGCCTGAACATCGGCCTGGCGATGATGGTCTTCATGTCGCTGCTGCCGGCCGGTATCTACCAGGCCTGGGCCAGTGTGAGCAAGGGCCTGTGGTTCGCGCGCTCGCCGGAAATCATTCACTCGCCCGTGATGGAAACGCTGGTGTGGATGCGGGTGCCGGGCGACATCGTCTTCGCCATCGGCGCGGCGATCCTCGCTGTGTACGCGCTGCGCCTGCTGAGGCGGCCGGCCCCCGGCGGCACGCCGGTCATCGATGGAGCGGCAACGGCCCAATCCTGATGACGCTCAAGGGCCGGCTTTCGCCGGCCCTTTCTTACTCAACAACCGGAGAATTCCATGACCAACATTCCCGTGATCAACAACGTGCACCCCTTCGACGCGCGCGGCGTTGCCAAGCGCTTCCGCCATGCGGCGATCTTCGGCGCGCTCAAGAGCCTGAACCCCGGCGAAACCATGCGTTTCGTCAATGACCATGACCCGATTCCGCTGCTCATGCAACTGCGCGAAGCCTTTGGCGAAGGCCTGGGCATCGAATACGTGCGGCGCGAGCCCGGAGAAATCGTCATCGACTTCCAGGTATTGGGTTGAGGCGGACAATAGGGATTCAATCCTTCGTGCCGTGACACCATGAAACTCACCGCCTTCACCGACTACAGCCTGCGCGTGCTGATCTACCTCGCGGCGCAGCCAGGCAAGCGCGCCACCATCGCGCAGATCGCGACATCTTTCGACGTGTCCGAGAACCACCTGACCAAGGTGGTGCATTTCCTCGGCAAGAACGGCTGGCTTGCGAACGTGCGAGGCAAGGGCGGCGGGTTGGAGCTGGCGATGCCTCCGGAGCTGGTCGGCCTGGGTCAGGTGGTGCGCCATACCGAGGGCGTGGCGGTGCCCGCCGAGTGCTTCGGCGTAGACGGCGGCCATTGCTCCATCGCGGGAATCTGCCGCCTGAGCGGGGTGCTGGGCGAAGCCGTGAAAGCGTTCTACGCCGTGCTCGACAAATACACGCTGGCCGACCTGGTGCACAACCGGCAAGCCCTGGCCAAGGTGATGTTCGGCATACATCCCGTGACGCCACCCCCATCGCGGAGGACCGCATGAAGACACTCGAAGATTTTGCGTCGGACAACGGCATGGAGCCCAAACCACCGTATCCCTACGAAGGGCCCGACGAGCTTCACCAACCCATCCTCGCGGCGCTCACCAAGGTAGTGGACCCCGAAGTCGCTATGAGCATCGTGGACGTGGGCCTCATTTATGGGGTCACCGTCGACGCCGAGAAAGTGCATGTCCTCATCACCATGACTTCAGCCGCGTGCCCCGTTACCGATGTGATCGTCGACGAGGTCGAGCAGGAGCTGGACCGGATCGCGCCGCCAGACCTGCTGGTGCACGTCGAACTCGTCTGGGATCCGCCCTGGACGATGGACCGCATGAGCGACCGCGCCCGCCGCTTCATGGGCTGGTGATGGCGCGCGCGCTCGGCCGATCCAAACCCGCTCCCACCGTTGGGGCCGTCGCCGCGCGCCCGGTGTTCATCGTGCTCGTGGCGCTGGCGCTGCTCACCGGTATCGCCGGCGGATTGCTGCGCGTGGGCGTGGTAGTGGGGCCGGCCACCCCTTCCGAGTGGCTGGGCCATGCGGCCTTGTCGCATGCGGCGCTGATGATCTGCGCCTTCCTGGGGACGGTGATCGGGATCGAGCGCGCCGTGGCCGTAAAAATACCCGTCGCCTTTCTGGCGCCACTGGGTTCCGCATCAGGCGGCGTGTGCCTGCTGCTGGGACAGGGCGCCGCCGCGGGCTGGCTAATGGTCGTCGCCGCGGTGGCCTTCATGGGCGTCAACATCGTCGTCGTGCGCCGGCAATGGGCGGCGCATACCTTGCTGCTGCTGGGCTCCGCGGGCACCTGGCTCGCGGGCAACGTGTTGTTCGCGATGGGGCAGGGCAGTGCGGCCGTGTTGCCGTGGTGGTTCGCTTTCCTCGTGATCACCATCGCGGCCGAGCGGCTGGAGATGACGCGCCTCATGCGGCGGCGCCCGGCCGCGCCCTGGATGCTCGGTGCAGTGCTCGCGCTCATGATGGCCGGCGCTGCGCTCTCTGCCTTTGCAGGACCGCTCGGCGGCGTGCTCTATGGCGCTTCGCTCGTGCTTCTGGCCGGCTGGCTCGTCGTTTTCGACATCGCCCGGCGCACCGTGTTCGCACAGGGCCTGAGCCGCTACATGGCCGTGTGCCTGCTCGGCGGCTACGCCTGGCTCGCCGTGGCCGGCGCGGCCTGGATCGCGACAGCGCTGGGCATGCCGTTGCGCGATATGGCGTTGCATGCGCTGGGCCTGGGCTTCATCTTCAGCATGATGATGGGCCATGCGCCGGTGATCCTTCCCGCGGTTGCGCGGGTGAAGCTGCAGTTCGGCGCCTTCTTCTACGTGCCGCTCGCGGCGCTGCATGCCTCTCTTGCGATGCGCCTGTTCTGGGGCGCTGGCGACATGACGCAACGCGCGACGGGCGCGACTTTCAATGCCGCCGCCATCGCGCTGTTCGCCGCCACGGTGGTGGGCGCTGCCGTGGCGTGGCGAATCAATTACAGCGCCGAAGGCGCGAAGGACACGACCTGATGGCACAGTTCATAAATCTGGAGGAGCCCCCGCGTCCCGCGGCAACGCAAGGCTTTGCGCTGTGGGCGCTCGGCTTCCGGCCCTTCTACCTGCTCGCGAGCATTTTCGCCGCGCTGTCGATCGGCCTGTGGGCGCTGCAGTTCTCCGGCATGCTGGGGCGGCCCTATCTGCCCACACCTCTGTGGCACGCCCACGAGATGCTCTTCGGCTTCACCGTGGCGGTGATCGTGGGCTTCCTCTTCACCGCCGGGAGCAACTGGTCCAACCGGCCTACGCCCACGGGCCTGCCACTGGCGGCCCTGGCGGTGCTGTGGGTGGCCGGCCGGGTGCTGGTGCTCACGCCTTTCGGCTGGGCCGCGGCGATCGTCAATGCGGCTTTTCCGCTGGCAGCGGCGATCGCGCTGGCGATTCCCTTCATCGCCGCGGGCAACAAGCGCAACTACTTCTTCGTGGGCTTGCTCGCGCTCATGTCAGTCGCGGTGATGAGCGTGCACCTGGAGCAGCTGGGCGTCGTACGCTTCCCCGGTTGGGCCGGCATCCAGATCGGCATGGACGTGGTGCTCTTCATCATGGCGGTGATGGCCGGCCGGGTGATCCCGATGTTCACCAATAACGGCGTGCCGGGCGCGAAGGCAACGAAGCAACCGTGGCTGGAGAAGTTCGCTCTGGGCGCGACCCTTGCGCTGCTGGCCGCCGACGCGCTGCAACTGCAGGGCGGCCTGCTTGCCGCGCTGCTGGGCATCTGCGCCGTGGCGCACCTCGCGCGCTGGTCGCTGTGGCAGCCCTGGAGGACTCTGCGCGCGCCGCTGGTGTGGGTGCTGCATGCGGCCTACCTCTGGATCCCCGTGCACCTGGGGTTGCGCGCCACCGCCGCGCTGGGCTGGCTGCCGCTTTCGACGGCCACTCACGCGTTGACGGTGGGCGCCATCGGCGGGCTGATCATCGGCATGATGACGCGCACCGCGCGCGGCCACACGGGCCGGCCGCTTCTGGCTGACCGCTACGAAATCGCATGCTTTGCCATGGTTCTCCTCGCTGCCGTCGTGCGCGTGTTCGTGCCGCTGGCAGCGCCGGGCCACGCCATCGATGCCGTCCTCTGGTCCGCCGCGCTCTGGTCGGCCGCATTTGGCCTCTATGCCGTGCGCTATTGGCCGGTCCTGACGCGGCCCCGCCTCGACGGCCGGCCGGGCTGAAATAATGCTCTGATCTGCCACAAGGACGGTGCATCTCCCGGTGCGTGACAATCGTCAATTTCGATAGATTGTCCATGCTCGGTTTCCTGCCTCCCGTATTGCGCGGCGCGATTGCGTTCCTGCTGCTCGCGATCAACACGCTCTTCTGGTGCACGCTGCTGTTCGCGTTCGCGCTGGTAAAGCTCGCGCTGCCGTTCCAACCCGTTCGCAAGCGCATCGACCCCATCCTCAACGGAATCGCCACCCTCTGGGTCGCCTGCAACAGCGGCTGGATGCGCCTGACGCAGAACACGCGCTGGGACGTCCAGGGCATCGAGGGCCTGCCGTACGAAGGCTGGTACCTCGTGAACTGCAACCACCAGTCATGGGTGGACATCTTCGTGTTGCAGCATTTGCTGAATCGCCGCATCCCCATGCTCAAGTTCTTCCTGAAGCAGCAGCTGATCTATGTGCCGGTGATCGGCCTGGCCTGGTGGGCGCTGGACTTCCCGTTCATGAGGCGACATGGCAAGGCCCAGCTGCGAAAGCGCCCCGAACTGCGCCAGCAGGACACAGAAGCGACGAGGCGGGCTTGCGAGAAATTCGCGCTCGTGCCGACAAGCGTGATGAACTTCGCCGAGGGTACGCGCTTCACCCCTGCCAAACACCGTGCGCAGGCCTCACCGTACCGCCATCTGCTCAAGCCCAAGGCGGGCGCGCTCGCCTTGGCGCTCAACGCGATGGGCGAGCGGTTTCGTTCGCTGGTCGACGTGACGATCGTGTATCCGGCTGGCCGGCCGACGTTCTGGGACTTCCTGTGCGGTCGCACACCGGCCATCACGGTGCGCGCCCGCCAGCTGCCGATTCCGGTGGAGTTCTGCGCGGGCGACTACGCGGGAGACCCGGCGTTTCGCTCTCGGTTCCAGCGCTGGCTGGACCAGCTGTGGCACGAGAAGGACGTGCAGATCGAGGCGCTCCTCCAGAACGCCTGAGGTTGCCAATCGTAGTGGCCGGTTACGCGTGTGTACGCCAGCTTACGACACGAAGGGTCGGCTTTGTCCTACAAAAAAACGGCTGAGCTTGGCTCAGCATGGCATCTCCAATTCCTTCTCAACCCTGGAGAAACCATGCAAGAAGACACCACAGCCGCCCCCCAACGCCGCCTGCGCGGTTTCGCCGCAATGACGCCGGAAAAGAAGCGCGAAATTGCCAGCCTGGGAGGACGCGCAGCGCACGCGAGTGGGCGCGCGCACCAGTTCAGCAGCGAGGAAGCCCGCGCAGCCGGCAAAAAACGCCACCAGCGCGCCGACAAACCGAACTGAGCCGTAGGTGGGGCACCTGCGACGGACGTGAACCTAATACGTCACTGCGGGTGACCTGCCCTTCGGCATTTCGCCGAATCCGCTGGGGTCGGTAAGCGCGTCGAGCGCGTTGTGCACCTTGCGCACGCCCGCCACCCCTGTGATCTGGAACAGCAGGCCGTCGAGCTCCTTGGCCAGCACCTGTCCGCTCACGCGCACCACGCCGTTATCGACGTCGACCCTGATCGCCCCAGGATGGCTCACCCAATCCCCCAGCCGGGAACGCACGCGTTCGCGCAGCTGGGCGTCATCCTCGGATCTGTAGTCGGCGTCGCGGTTGGCAGCGCGGGCGGGCACGACGCGCTGTGCCCGGGCCAGCCACTGCTCCAGCAGCAGCATGGCCAGAACCCCACAGGCGAAACCGCCCCCCACAATGGCAACGGGTTTCATCGCTTGTCCTTCCATCGCTTGTCCTTCATTTTGTGCAACGAACATGCGCAGACTATGCACGCGAGCCGGGACGCGCCCGCGTAAGAGTGTTTTCCAGTTGCACCCCGAAGGCGTCAGGCGGCCTTGCGGCGCGGCTTGGCCTTCACACTCGTGCTCGAGCCGGCTTTGGTTTTCGCGGCCGCCACGGCACGCCGCGGGCGGGCAGGGGCCTCGTCGTTCGCGGCCTTGCGGCGTGATGCGGTCTTTCGCGCCGGAGTTGCTTGCGCCTCTTCTTCCTCTTCTTCCGGCTCGTCGGCTGTTGCCTTGCCGGCGCCCTTGCGCAGGCTGCGCCGAAGCAGCTCGGTGAGGTCGATGATGTCGGCGCTGGCCTGAACTTCCTCGCCCTCTATCGGTTTCATGATGTGTTCGCCCTGGCCGGCCTTCACCTTGGCCTCCACGACCTTCTCCAGCTTTTCGCGGAACTCGTCATGGAAGGTTTCGGGCTTCCAGTCGTCGGCCAGTTCATTCACCAGCTGTTCCGCCATCTTCAGCTCCCGGGGGCTGACTTTCGCGTCGTTCTTGTCGGGTAGCGGCAGGCCCGCGGTATCGCGCACTTCATCGTGCCAGCGCAGCAACTCAAGCACCAGGCCTTCTTCGGAAGGGAAGAGAGCGGCCAAATGCTGCCGGGTGGAGATGACGACCTTGGCGATGCCCACCTTGCCGGTGTTGCGCAGCGTCTCGAGCAGCAGCAGGTACGGCTTGTTGCCCTTGGCCGCAGGGGCGACGTAATAGGGCTTGTTGTAGTAGGCGCTCGGGATCTGGCTACCGTCGACAAACGACTCGATCTCTATCGTCTGCGTGGACTTCGGAAGGGCGGCCTTGATCTCTTCGGGCGACACGACCACGTACTGGTCCTTCTCGTACTCGAAGCCCTTGACGACCTCTTCCTTCTGCATGGCCTCGCCGGTGGCCTTGTTCACCTGTTTGTTGCCCACCGGGTTCATGGTGCGCTTGTCAAGCAGGTTGAACTTCATGCGATGCTCGGCCGTGGCCGAATGCAGGGTGACGGGAATGTAGACCAGGCCGAAGCTGATCGCGCCTTTCCACAGGGTGCGGGTACTGGAGGGTGCCATGATGGCTTAACCCTAGTCGAACTCCGCGGCGGCGATGTAGGACGCCGCAGTCAGGCCATGTGGGCAGGCGCTGGTGAGATGAGCCCAATACGGGGGCCACCGCGGAACCGGCTTTGCCGGGCCGCTGGTGGCGCCCCCTTGAGGGGGAAGCGCCGAAGGCGCTTCGGGGGTGGACCTATTTATCCGCCCTTGTGGGGACGCTTGCCGGGGTTTTTCTTGTTGCGAGTGGATGTGCCGCGCTCCAGGCTCACCTTCTGGCCGCCGCCCGCGCGACCGACCTTGATGCCCTCTTGGACCTTGACCGGGGGGGTGCGCTTGCGGTCGGCTTCTGTGACGATCTTGTTGCCCATGTAAATGCTCCTGTTACTGACTTTGCAAACCCGACATTAGGCCACAGCCGGAAGTGCCGCGTTGAGAGAGGGCGATGTCTTACACAACGGCCGGCCGTCCTGGCTTAGGCTGAAAGCATCTCAACAGGAGAGAAACCCGATGAAATTCAAGACGAAATCCGCCATCGCCGCAGCCGCAATCCTGCTGGCTTCGCACGCCATGGCCCAGATCACTTTCTACGAAGGCGAGGGCTACCGCGGCCGGGCTTTCTCGACGGATAAAAGGGTCGGCAACTTCGAGCGCTTCGGCTACAACGACCGCGTCGGCTCCATCGTGGTGGAACGCGGCCGCTGGGAGGTGTGCGAGGAGCCGCGCTTCCAGGGCCGCTGCGTCGTGCTGCGCCGAGGCAGCTACGATTCCCTGGGCAAGGTTGGCATGGGCCGGCATGTGGCCTCCGCGCGGCCGGTGGAAAACCGCCGCCGCTACGACAACGAGATCGCGGCACCGGCTGAGCGGCCCGACTACGCCTACCGCCGCCGCCCGACCGAACGTGTGTTCGACGCGCCGGTGACGCAGGTGCGCGCGGTCGTGGGACCGCCCAACCAGCAATGCTGGGTCGAGCGCCAGCAGGTGCAGCAGCCTGGCCAGGCGAACGTGGGCGGGGCCGTGGCCGGTGCCCTGATCGGCGGCATCCTGGGCCACCAGGTGGGCAAGGGTTCCGGCCGTGACGCGGCTACCGCGGCAGGCGTGATCGGCGGAGCGGCCATCGGTGCCAACACCGGCGGGGGCAGCACGGGGACAACCGGCTACCAGGACGTGCAGCGCTGCCAACAGGTGCCTAACGCTACGCCCGCGTATTACGACGTCACGTACAACTTCCGCGGCATGGAACACCATGTCCAGATGGCGGCGCCTCCCGGCCCGACCATCGTCGTCAACGAGCGCGGCGAGCCGCGTCAATAAGGGAGATCTTCATTCCGCTGCCATTGTGTGCAGCGGTATGTCCTTTTCCACGGCAAGTCGGTCGAGCTGCCCGCGCGTTTGCGTGAGCAGGAAGGCCGCGATGGCCTGGTGCGTGGCCGGTGCGAACATCGCCCGCACGTCGGATGTCGGCACACCCGCCGCGGCGCACAGCGCGGCCGCGAAATGCGGCTCCAGCGCCGCCACCGCCACGCGCCCATCCTTGCAGGGGTAGATTCGATAGCCGGCGTGAGCGCCGCCGACCGACCCCGACGGCTGCGTCAACCCCCATTGGCGCGGCAGCGCGAGGTAGGCGGCGGCTTCGGAGAGCGCCACTTCGATGAGAACTCCCTGCGGCTGCGTCTTGCCGGCACCCGCAACATCACGCCCGGAACGGAGCAGCGCCGCCGCCAACACGGCTTCGCTGGCCATGAGCGAGCCGCTCATGTCAGCGTACAGCGTTGCCGGCAGCTCCAGCCCGGGCACGAGGTCGTTGTCGGCAAGGTAGGTCAGGTCGTGGCCAGGCTCCTCGGCGCGGTCGCCGGGCGCGCCAACAATCGCCACATGGCACAAGGACGGATAGGTGCCGTG
The DNA here is from genome assembly GCA_029237735.1 of Ramlibacter sp. Taxonomy (GTDB): domain Bacteria; phylum Pseudomonadota; class Gammaproteobacteria; order Burkholderiales; family Burkholderiaceae_C; genus Ramlibacter. The sequence goes on from JAQZBU010000033.1 coordinate 10,906, forward strand.
GAGTTTTTTCCAGCCGAGGCCCAGCTTTTCGAGTGCGGAAGGGCGGAACGAAGTCAGCAGCACATCGGTTGCGGCCAGTTCGCGGTGCAGCGCTTGCTGGCCCGCCTCGGACTTGAGGTCGGCCGCCAGCACGTTCACACCTTCGTGCAGCTGTGCGTAAGCGGCCTTGTTGTAGGTGCCCATCGGATCGCCCGAAGGCGGCTCCAGCTTGACGCAGTTGGCGCCCATTTGCCGGCAGCGCATCAGCGCCGCGGGGCCGGGCAGGTTCAGCGCCAGGCTGAGGACGCGGACACCTTCGAGAACTTTGGGAGCCTGGTTCATGGGAGATGATGTGCAATGCCTTTTGTGCAAGACTAGCAGACACACGCCCCATCACCGAGAGCCCTACATGACACCCGACGCCGAGGAACTCAAAGCCTGGACAGGCCGCACCGAAACCGTCCACGACACACTTACGGCCGCGCCCATTCGCATGTTGCGCGCGACGCTGGACTTGCCTCCGGACGACGTGGCCGAGCTCCCACCCCTGTGGCACTGGCTGTACTTTTTGCCCTCGGCCCGGCAGTCCGAGCTGGGCCCGGATGGCCATCCGCGCCGGGGCGGCTTCCTGCCACCGGTGCCGCTGCCTCGGCGCATGTGGGCGGGCGGCCAGCTGGAGTTCTTCTCGCCCTTGCGGGTGGGTGACGCAATACGTCGCGTTTCCACCATCGACGATGTGAAATTCAAATCCGGCCGCACCGGCGAGCTGTGCTTCGTGCGGGTGCGGCATGAGGTCAGCAGCCCCCGGGGGCCGGCCCTGCGCGAATTCCACGACATCGTTTATCGGCCCGATCCGGTGCCGGGCGCGGCGGAGCCTGCTTACGAGCAAGCGCCCGAGAGCGTCACCGCTCAGCGCGTGGTGCCTGACGACACGCTGCTGTTCCGCTATTCGGCGCTCACCTTCAACGGCCACCGCATCCACTACGACCGGCGTTATGTCACGCAGGTGGAAGGCTACCCCGGCCTGGTGGTGCATGGGCCGCTGATGGCCACCTTGCTCGCTGGGGCCGCCACCCGACAGTTCCTCGGCCGGGTGCCGGCCGCGTTCTCGTTCCGGGCGATGAAGCCGGTGTTCGACCTGCATCCCTTCGAGGCCTGCGGCCGGCCCGATGGGCCCAACGCCGCGGAGCTGTGGATCCGCGACCATGCCGGGCACAAGGCAATGGCGGCGCGCATGGAGTTCAAGCCGTGACGAGTGAGCTGCCGCCGGTGCCGCGCACGCCACCTGGACGCTACCGTCACTACAAGGGCGGCGAGTACGAAGTGATCGGCGGAGCGCGCCACAGCGAGACGCTGGAGCCGCTGGTCATCTACCGGCCCCTGTACAACGATTCGGGCCTGTGGGCACGGCCACACGCCATGTTCTTCGGGCAGGTCGAGGTGGAAGGCCGCTTGCAGCCACGGTTCATGCCGGTGGGGCCGGGCATTTGACGGAGCGGGCCGTGCGTTTCGTGCGCTACCTGTGGGCCGCGCCTTGCACCTTGGCGGGGCTGATGCTCATCGCGCCGGCATTCCTCGTCGGCGCGATCGCGCGTAGGGTCGACGGGGTCATCGAGATCGCCGCGCCCGCCGCCATGCAAGGCTCTCGCTGGCTGGAGTCACTGCCCTTCAACGCGATCACCTTCGGTCACATGGTGTTCGCCACCAGCGTGATGGAGCTCGAGCGCCTTCGCGCCCACGAGCACGCCCATGTGCGGCAGTACGAGCAGTGGGGCATCTTCTTCCTGCTGGCCTACCCGGCAGCCAGCGTGTGGCAATGGCTACGGGGCCGCCGCGCCTACGTCGACAACTGGTTCGAGGTCCAGGCGCGGCGAAGCGCGGGCCAGGATCCGCCGGCTACCTGATGCGTGTGCTCTCGCGCGGGTAACTTCGCAAGCGCGAATTCAGGCCAGTTTGTGGGCGACGTAACGCACGCCACCCTTGTGGCAGCGGACGTGGATTGGGTACTACATGGAACTACATGTCTCGATTGGCCACACACTGACTCCATGGAGGTCGACATGAGCTCCAGGCTTGAGGGGGTAAAACGTGGATGCAAAGGTCTCAGCGGCGCAAACCATATTCGGGGCGCTCGGCCCGGCCGAGAACAAGCTTGAGGTTCATCCTCCGCCCAACGCCCACGTGGTGCCGTCTGCATTAGGCCTGGCAAACGGCCCGCCCGTGGTCGAGCAGCACGTGGGTACGGTGAACCTCCACGTGTCCACTAGCGGCGAAACAATGTGCTTGCCTTCGTCGGCGACAGTCGGCCCGGCGGCCCAGGCCATCGTCGACGTCGCAGGCGTGCTGGTGAATTTGCTTCCTGGGCAGGAGCCCGACCCGCACCCGGCGGCGATGCACATGGCCTGGCAACAAGTGGATGACTCAAGTAGATCTGGCCACACTGTTCCCTCGCCCACGGATGCGACATTCGAAACTAAGGAGACCAAACATGCGCAAGGGTCAGCGCTTGCCGCGCGAACTGCGCAGCAAGCGCCCGGGCTGTGGCGCCCCAAGGAGTCCCCGGGTCCGTTGGAGAAGTACATGCTGGAACAGGGCATCGGCCATATCACCGAACCCTCCTTTTTCGGGCCGGCAGAGACCTGGACCCTGGAAGAGGTAAGGAATTTGCCGCGAAACAAAAGAATCGAACTTATTAAAAGCTGCGAGGGACAAATCGGCTCTGACTTGAGAACCAAATGGGATGATGACTTTTTCCTTCTCCAGCGCTACATCAAGCCGGACTATCAAGACAGCTTCGATATTGAAATACCGCGCCTTTCCCCATTGCAGCACGCAGGATATCTGCAAAAACGAGATGAATTGCGCCGGACACTGAGAGAAACTGACGCGTCGAAGGTCAAGATCTTGAAATCCATGAAGCCGGCCTTCATGACGAAACAGAAAAAAGAAAGGCTTGATCAAGACCGCCAGAACGTGGTCAATCAATTGCGAGAATTGAACGTCAAACAGGCGACTTCAACCTTCGGCGAAGTGCAAGCGGGCAGAAGGGCATTGCAGAAAGAACAGCGCGATTTCGGTCGCCTGAGGTACGAGGAGGTCCACGAACGTAATACCCACATCGAGGTCGAAAACGAGCTGTATGCCCTTGGCATCCTCCGCGTGTCCGCCGATGAGTTGCCGGCCAGCACGATCAACGTTTCGTATTCGGCGAAGGGAAATCTCGGAGAGCTGGCATTACCGAATGCAAAATTTCCCCAGCACCACTCGCACCTGCACATAGACCCGTTCACCGGCATCATGACCACGCAACACATCGAGGTCGATGCGCCGTGCGTCCATCGCTTCGTATTCGCGAACTCCGACGGCACCGAGTACGTGCATCAAGTCACTTTCAACAGCGACCATCCCACGCCCGGTGTGAAGCGCGTAGAGCCACGTTGGATTTCACCCCGGCTCGAGCAGGAGTGCGCCACGTTGCAGGACGGCAAGGTGCGACTTGGCAAAGGGGCGATCAACACCGTGTACAGCGCCACTGCGACATTGGCGGATGGCTCGGACTTCCCGGGTGTGTACAAGAAGGAGAATAGCCACATTGAAGAATGGAAGCGCCCCATCTCGACTCTTCGCAACGTGGCCGCTTCGAAGCTGGATCGGCGACTTTTTTCCGGCGATGGCATGCTCACACGCACGTACCTCGTGCGCAACGGCAGCGAACTCGGCTGCATCATGGCGCGGGCAAACGGAGTCTCTCCGCGGCACACGGGAAACAAGGAAGAGCGGGACCGCCCCGATCTCGCCAAAGCGCTCCTGAAAATGCCCGAGGAGAGGCGGCACGCCTTTGCGCTGTCCAAAGGGTTCACCGGGCTAAGGATCGAGGGCAACACAGTGACGCTGCAGAACGAGCCCGAGAACTCCGGGGCGAAGGATTACCGCAATAAGATCGACTTCAGCGACTCCGACCTGCGACATGAACTGACCAAACTGCAGTGGTTCGACTCGCTGACGCTGGGAACGGACCGCCACGCGGAAAACCTTTTCGTTGGACGGGACGAACATGGCCGAACCCGCGTGACGGGCATCGACAACGACGATGCCTTTTCGGCAATGGAAATCACCCTCGACAAGCTTCCGTACGCCAGTTTGCCGCGCCTTCCGAAGGTGATTGACAGAGACACGGCTGTTGCAATGCTAAAGCTCGAGCCGCAGCACATCGAGGAGGACTGCATAGGGCTGACCAGGGAAGAGATCGAGGCGACGAAGCTCAGGCTGGAGTACATCAAGCGGGCGATCTTGGGGTGTCCGGTTTTGGAACCGAACGCAAGCTGGTCCACCCCGCAGGTGTCTCGCGCGCTCGGCGTCGAGCCTTACGACCGCTGGAATGACAGCGTTGGCGTAGCCCGTTTCATGGAGGCAGCAGAGGACACCAGCTACATTGCGCGCGAAACCGCCATCCAGCTGCAAGTACTCGCGACCGGCGGCATGTACTACGCTCCCGGTGAGCTTGAAAGGCTGGCGCTAGGCAGCCAGCAAGAAGGGGTCCCAACATGACGAAACAGGCCATGGATTCTTACGCCGGCGATCTGGCGGCGCTGCTCGAAGCGGAAGGGCTCCCTCAACCGCCCCTGCCCGCGGAAATCATGAGCGCGATGCGCGCGCACGGGCCAGGCTGTTTCGCGAGCGATGAATTGCAGGGTGATGAGCGCGCCGATATGCCCTTGCGCAAAATTGCGTCGCGCTGGCTCGACGCAGGCTCCCCCCGGCGCGGCGCAAGATGCGAATTCATCGGGCGAGGCTTTCGTTCGAACTTCGTCCAGGTCGTTTTCGAATCGCCCCGCTGCGGCGTCTTCCTCAGCAAGGTGGTTTCCCAGGCTTTCGACGACGCCATCGTGATTTGCCGGCGTGTCGAGGGCACCTTCACCCTGATGCGCAGTTTGCTCGAGGCGACCGAGCGCGCTGCCGTGTGGCCAGCAGGCAAACGCCTCGCGATCATCGATGACGACAAGGACGGGCTGCTGCGTTGGGGCTGGGTGGCCGAAAAGGGTGTGCGTCGGGCCGATCTGGCGCACGATGACGCGGGTTGGATCCTGGCTCTGTCATCCGTCGAGGAACTGGCAACTTCTGTCGGGGCTAGAGCGGCAGGCCCACGTAGTTCTCCGCCAGCGCCGTAGAGGCCGCGCGCGAGCCCACCAGGTAGTCGAGCTCGGCATCCTGCACCTTCTGGCCGAACTCGCCGGTATCGGGGAACTTGTGCATGAGCGAGGTGAACCACCAGGAGAATCGCTCGGCCTTCCAGACGCGGCTCAGGCACTTTTCCGAGTAGTGGTCGATGCCGGCGTTGCTTTTTTCCCGGTAATGCTCGATGAGCGCGGACGACAGGTACTTCACGTCGGTGGCGGCGAGGTTCAGGCCCTTCGCGCCGGTGGGAGGCACGATGTGCGCGGCGTCCCCGGCGAGGAACATCCGGCCGAAGCGCATCGGCTCGGCGACGAAACTGCGCAGCGGCGCGATGCTTTTCTCGATGGAGGGGCCGGTGACGATCGACTCGCGTGCCTGAGGGTCCAGGCGCAGTTTGAGTTCGTTCCAGAACGCGTCGTCCGACCATTGTTCCACGTGGTCGGTGAGGGGCACCTGCACGTAATAGCGGCTGCGGGTGTGGCTGCGCATGGAGCACAGCGCGAAGCCGCGCTCCGTGTTGGCGTAGATCAGCTCGTGTGAGACAGGCGGCACATCGGCCAGCACGCCCAGCCAGCCGAAGGGATAGACCTTCTCGTACGTGCGCAGGGCGGAAGAGGGCACGCTCGCGCGGCTGACGCCGTGGTAGCCGTCGCAGCCGGCGATGAAGTCGCATTCGATCTCGTGCGCCTGCCCGTCCTTGACGTAGCGGACCTTCGGATGCGCGCCGTCGAAATCGTGCAGCGTGACGCTGTCGCCAACGTCGTAAATGGTCGTGAGCCCCTCGGCCTTGCGCGCGTCCATCAGGTCGTGGGTCACTTCCGTCTGGCCGTACACGGTGACGTTCTTGCCGCCCGTGAGGTCGTGCATGTCGATGCGATGGCGCGATCCCTTGAAGAGCAGCTCGATGCCTTCATGAACCAGGCCCTCGCGGTGCATTCGGGTGCCCACCCCGCATTCATCGAGCAGGTCGACGGCGACCTGTTCCAGTACGCCCGCGCGGATGCGGCCCAGCACGTAATCCGCGGCCTGGCGTTCGATGATGATGTTGTCGATGCCGGCCTTGTAGAGCAGCTGGCCGAGTATCAGGCCGGACGGGCCCGCGCCGATGATGGCAACTTGAGTGCGCATAAAGTCTCCTTGTGCGGAGCTTAGGCGCGGTGCGGGTTTTCAGCCAGTGGCCGCGCGAGGCGCTGTGCGATGATTGCCGGGTCTGCGCGATGATCGCGCAAGCCCCTTTCATCATGACGATCGCCAAGGCGGATTTCATCGAAGGCATGGCCAAGGGCATGGCCGTGCTGGAGAGCTTCGACACCGAGCGCCAGCGGCTCAATGCCACGCTGGCCGCGCAGCGCGCCGGCATCACGCGCGCTGCTGCCAGGCGGCACCTGCTCACCCTTGCGCACCTGGGCTACCTGGAGACCGACGGCAGCTATTTCTGGCTGGCGCCCAAGGTGCTGCGCTTCTCGGGCAGCTACCTCGCGTCGGCACGACTGCCGCGGGTACTGCAGCCCACGCTCAACAGGCTGGCCGCGCAAACGGCCGAGTCGTTCTCGGCCGTCGTGCTGGATGGCGACCAGGTCGTGATCATCGCGCGCAGCGGCTCGACCCGAGTGCTGGCCTACGGGCTCCACCTGGGCGCGCGGCTGCCGGCGCACGCCACCTCGACCGGCCGCGTGCTGCTCGCCGCCAAGAGCCGCAGCGAGTTCAACGCCTGGATGAAAGGCAGGGAACTCGCCCGGCTGACCGCGCACACCACCGTGGACCCGCGCAAGTTCCGCGCGTTGATCGAAGAGGTGCGCGTGAACGACTATTGCGTGGCCAGCGAAGAGCATGAGCTGGGCGTGCACGCGCTGGCGGTGCCCCTTCGCAACATGCAGGGGCAGACCGTGGCCGCCTTGAATGTGGTGGCGGCGCCTCAGCGGCTCGAAGCCCGGCAAATGCAGCGCGATCTCCTCCCATTGTTGCTCGACGCCGCGCGCGAGCTACGTCCTTTGTTGTAAAGCGTTATTCGCGCCTTCACATTAGCTAACAACAACACAGTCGTTGGGGATGGCCGGGTTCATCCCAAAATGGTTGGTTCCTTCCATCCGGAAGCCCAACCACGAAGCAATGACATGAATTCAAAGTTCAAGACCCTCCTGGCCGGCGCCGCGCTGGCCGCCAGCGGCATCGCCGGCGCACAGACGCTGTTGAACGTTTCCTACGACGTGGCGCGCGAGTTCTACAAGGACTACAACGCCGCCTTCCTCGCCCACTATAAGAAGACCACGGGCAAAGACATCAAGATCGACCAGGCGCACGGCGGCTCCAGCGCGCAGGCGCGGGCCGTGGCCGATGGCCTGGATGCCGACGTCGTCACGATGAACACCACCACGGACGTCGAATTCCTGGCGGAGAAGGGCGTTGTCGCCAAGGACTGGGCCAAGCGCTTCCCCGACAACGCGGCGCCCACCACGTCCACCATGCTGTTCCTCGTGCGCAATGGCAACCCCAAGGGGATCAAGGACTGGGATGACCTGATCAAGCCCGGCGTGCAGGTGATCGTCGTCAATCCCAAGACCGGCGGCAACGGCCGCTATGCCTACCTTGCTGCCCTGGGCTACATGAAGAAGAAGGGCGCGACCGAGGCCCAGCAGCAAGAGTTCCTCTCCAAGCTGTACAAGAACGTCCCGGTGCTGGCGCGTGGCGGCCGCGATGCCACCACCGCGTTCCTGCAGCGCAATACCGGCGACGTGCTGATCACGTTCGAGTCCGAGGTGGAGTCGGTCAATCGCGAGTTCGGCGCGGACAAGGTCGACGTCGTCTATCCGTCCGTCAGCATCCTCGCCGAGAACCCGGTGGCGGTGGTCGAGCGCACCGTGGCCAAGAAGGGCACGGCGGACCTCGCCAAGGCTTACCTGCAATACCTGTACTCCGACGAGGGGCAGGAGATCGCTGCCAAGCACTCCATCCGCCCACGCTCGCAGGCCGTGCTGAAGAAATACGCCAACACCTTCAAGCCGATCAAGCTGTTCACCGTACAGGAGCTCTACGGCTCACTCTCCGAAGCACAAAAAGTGTATTTCAACGACGGCGGCCAGTTCGACAAGATCTACACGGTGAAGTGACGTGACCGCTGCGAGTATCGGGGTGCCGCTGCCGGGCGCGGCGGCGCCTTCGCGGGGCGGAAGCAAGAAGGTCTTGCCCGGCTTCAACCTGACGCTCGGCTACACGTTGCTGTACCTGAGCCTCATCGTCCTGATTCCGCTTTCGGCGCTGGTGTTCAAGACGTTCACGCTGAGCTGGGAGCAGTTCTGGGCGGCGATCAGCTCGCCTCGCGTGCTGGCTTCGTACCGGCTCACGTTCGGCGCCTCGCTCATCGCGGCGCTGATCAACGTGGTGTTCGGCCTGCTGGTGGCGTGGGTGCTGGTGCGCTACACGTTTCCGGGCAAGAAGATCGTCGATGCACTGGTCGATTTGCCCTTCGCCCTGCCCACGGCCGTTGCGGGCATCTCGCTCACTGCGCTGCTGGCGGGCAACGGCTGGATCGGCCAGTACCTGGAGCCTTTGGGCATCAAGCTGGCATTCAACCCGAATGGCGTCGTCATCGCGCTGATCTTCATCGGCCTGCCCTTCGTGGTGCGCACCGTGCAGCCCGTGCTGGAAGACACCGAGAAGGAGTTGGAAGAGGCGGCGATGTGCCTGGGCGCGACGCGCTGGCAAACCTTTGCCAAGGTGATCTTCCCGTCGATCGCGCCGGCACTGCTCACCGGTTTCGCGATGGCCTTCGCCCGCGCGATCGGCGAGTACGGCTCGGTGATTTTCATCGCGGGCAACATGCCTATGGTGTCGGAGATCACGCCGCTCGTCATCATCGGCAAGCTGGAGCAGTACGACTACGCCGGCGCCACGGCCGTTGCGGTGGTGATGCTGGTGATGTCGTTCGTGCTGCTGCTGGTGATCAACGCCTTGCAAGGCTGGCAGCGCCGGCGATCGGGGGGCGCATGACCGACCTCGCCAAGAAGCGCGTCATCACCACCGAAGCGCCATGGGTGCGCTTCACGCTGATCGGCATCGCCCTGGCCTTCGTGCTGCTGTTCCTGGTGCTGCCGTTGGCTGCCGTGTTCACGGAGGCGCTGCGCAAGGGCTTCGGCGCCTACCTGGAGGGCCTGAGGGAGCCGGATGCCTGGTCGGCCATCAAACTCACGCTGATCACGGCGGCCATCGCCGTGCCGTTGAACCTCGTGTTCGGCGTGGCCGCCGCATGGTGCATCGCCAAGTACGAGTTTCGCGGCAAGGCCTTCCTCACCACGCTGGTCGACCTGCCGTTCTCGGTGTCGCCCGTGGTCGCCGGCCTGATCTACGTGCTGATGTTCGGCGCGCAGGGCTGGTTCGGCCCGTGGCTTGCCGAGCACAACATCAAGATCATCTTCGCCATCCCGGGCATCGTGCTAGCCACGATCTTCGTCACCTTCCCGTTCATCGCGCGCGAGCTGATCCCCTTGATGCAGGCGCAGGGCAACGACGAGGAGCAGGCCGCCATCGTGCTGGGCGCCACCGGTTGGCAGACCTTCTGGCGCGTGACGCTGCCCAACATCAAGTGGGGCCTGATCTACGGCGTGATCCTTTGCAATGCCAGGGCGATGGGCGAGTTCGGCGCGGTGTCGGTGGTGTCCGGCCACATCCGCGGCCAGACCAACACCATGCCGCTGCACGTGGAGATCCTCTACAACGAATACCAGTCGGTCGCCGCGTTCTCGGTCGCCTCGCTGCTGGCCCTGCTGGCGCTGGTGACGCTGGTGATCAAGTCCGTCGTCGAATGGCGGCATGAACGTGAAATGCAAGCGGCGGCGGACTTGCCGCCAGAGCGGCCGCTGGTCGCCAAGGAAGCACGATGAGCATTGAAATCCGCAACGTCAGCAAGAAATTCGGCGAGTTCCACGCACTGCGCGACGTCTCGCTGGACATCGACTCAGGCGAGCTGGTCGCCTTGCTCGGCCCTTCGGGCTGCGGCAAGACGACGCTGCTGCGCATCATCGCCGGCCTGGAAACGGCCGACGCGGGCAACATCCTCTTCTCCGGCGAGGACACGACCGACGTGCACGTGCGCGAGCGGCAGGTTGGATTCGTCTTCCAGCACTACGCGCTGTTCCGCCACATGACGGTGTTCGAGAACGTGGCCTTCGGCTTGCGCGTCAAGCCACGCGGCCAGCGCCCGGACGAGGCGCAGATCAAGAAGAAAGTGCATGACCTGCTGGGGCTGGTGCAGCTGGACTGGCTGGCCGACCGCTTTCCCTCGCAGCTCTCCGGCGGGCAGCGCCAGCGCATCGCGCTGGCGCGGGCGCTCGCGGTGGAGCCCAAGGTGCTGCTGCTCGACGAGCCCTTCGGCGCCCTGGATGCCAAGGTACGCAAGGAGCTGCGCCGCTGGCTGCGCCGCCTGCACGACGAGTTGCACGTCACGAGCATTTTCGTCACGCACGACCAGGAAGAAGCCCTGGAAGTGGCCGACCGGGTCGTGCTGATGAATGCCGGCAAGGTGGAGCAGGTGGGTTCGCCCCAGGAGGTCTGGGACCATCCGGCCAGCCCCTTCGTCTACGGCTTCCTGGGCGACGTCAACCTGTTCCACGGCCGCGCCCACGAGGGTGAGGTGCACCTGGAGGGCATGCAGCTCGCCTCGCCGGAACACGCCCATGCCCAGAACGCCAAGGCGTTCGCCTATGTACGCCCGCACGACCTGGACGTGCGGCGCTATTCACCCGGCGAAGGGCTGGACACCGCCGGCCGGCCACGCGGCATCGTGGTCCAATTGAGCCGAGCCATCGTGGTGGGGCCGATCGCCCGGCTGGAACTTATTCCCGCCGACGACACCAAACCTGCCGGGGACAACCAGGATTCCATCATCGAGGCGCAGATTCCCGCGCAACAATATCGAGATATGGGGTTCAGAGAGGGTGAGACGCTGGTGGTAACACCGCGCCGGGCCCGTGTGTTTTTGGAGGGCGCCGCCTCGGCGGGGCCCCAGTCAGGGGAAGAATTTGATCCAGTGGTTTGACAATGCGCCAAGGCGCGTTCTGGGCGTAGTGGCCGCCATCGGCGTGGGGATGCTCGCCTTCGGTTTGTACCTGCAGCACGTCGTGGGGCTGGACCCATGCCCAATGTGCATCGTGCAGCGCTATGCGTTGGTAATGGTGGTCCTGGCGGCGGGGCTCACGGCGCTGTCCGGCCATCGCGCCGTGTTGCTCGCGGGCAGTTTCCTCATGCTGCTGTTCGCAGGATTCGGCGCCTTCGTGGCCGGGCGCCAGAGCTTCCTGCAGTGGTATCCGCCCGAGATCTCGTCCTGCGGCCGCGATTTCTACGGGATGATCGAAACCTTCCCGCTGCAGCGCGTCATCCCCATGATCTTCAAAGGCAGCGGCGACTGCACCAAGATCGACTGGACCTTCCTGGGCGGGTCGCTGGCCAACTGGTCGTTCATCTGGTTCGCAGTCTTCGCGGTCGTCGCACTCGTGCTGCTTGCGCGGCTCGCCCGGCGGTCCGAACGACCGCGGCACGCACTACAGGGCTGAGGGATAAGTTTCCGGCGCCTCGCCGGTGTGCCAGACTGGGCCCTTGTCCAGCGGTTCCAGGGCGTGGGTCTGGTCGATGTGGATTACCGCATCGAACTGCTCCGCCAGCCGCGTGAAGAAGTAATGGCTCTGCCGCTCCGTTTCCGGCCGGTAGATCACGCCGATGGCACGCTGCAGGCGCCTGGGCTGCGCGATCATCGATTTCAGCGCTTCGTTGTCACGCAATGGCAGCATGAAGCGCTGCACGCCCATCTGGTGGAAGACGTCTTCCCAGCTGCCGGGCAGCCCCTCGCGAACTCGCTTGCGATGCGGCGGGTCATCCCACTCCGAAGCGGCCGTTACCCAGCCGCGGTGGGTGCTGAAGCCGATGAGCGCGGCGTCGTTCGCATAGCGGTCGCGCATCAACTGGCCCACGTTCCATTCGCCGAGGTCGCCCATTTCGGTGGCCGATGCGTCGCCCAGGTGCGAGTTGTGGGCCCACACGGCGATGCGCGGCGGCGTGGAGCCCGTGCCCAGATGCCGGTCCAGCGCCTGCAGGGTCTCCACCATGTGACTGTCTCGCAGGTTCCAGGATGACACCCGGCCGCGGAACATCGTGCGGTAGTACTCCTCGGCGTTGTGCACGAGGCGCGCGTTCTGCTGCGCATAGAAGGCCTCGTCTCGCTCCATGCCGGGCACCTGCGGCATGTCCGCGATGCGCCGGTTCAAATCGCGCAACTGCTGCACCACCTCGTCCTCGCAACTGGGCGTGAGGCCGTAGCTTGCACCGTAGCCGTACGCCTGGCTGTCGTCGTGGGCATGATCGAAGCAGGCGTAGCGCGCCCGCGCCTTGCGCGCGGAGTCGGGGTCCACGCGGTCCAGGTAATTCAGCACTTCGGACATCGAGGTGAACAGGCTGTAGAGGTCGATGCCGTAGAAGCCCACCTGCTCCTGCCGGCCGCGCCCCTCGTTGTAATCGCGCAGCCATTCGACGAAGTCGCGCACCTCCGTATTGCGCCACATCCACGCGGGGAATCGCCTGAAGCCCGAGAGCGCCTGCGTCGCGTCCGTATCCTGGGACAGGCCACGCACGTAGCGATTGACCCGCCATGCGTCCGGCCAGTCGGCCTCCACGGCGACGGCGGTGAACCCTTTCTCCTTGATCAGGCGCTGGGTAATCCAGATGCGTTCGCGATAGAACTCGCGGGTGCCGTGGGACGCCTCGCCTAGCAGTGCGAAGCGCGAGCTGCCGATCAGTTCCAGCAGCCCGTCGTGGTCATCCGGTGTGCCGTGCAACGGCCGGGCGTGGCGCTTCAAGCCCTGGATCAGTGCTTCCTCGGCCTGGAGTGCGGTCGACTCTCGAAGGGGCATCGCTTATCCTGCTGCGTTCAATGAAGCGTGTGGGCGTGCTCGCGGCGGGCCTCGTCCAGCAACTCGTGAACCTCGTCGTCCGTCGACTGGGGGAAGTTCTGGTACCAAAGCCCGACGGCGCGGAACGGCCGGGGCGTCGCCGCGCACACCACCTCGTCGGCGTCAGCGCGCAGCATCTCGCAGGTTTCCTCTGCGCCCACCGGCACGGCCACGACGAGGTAGGCCGGCTTCTGCCGGCGGATGGCCAGCACCGCCGCCCGCATGGTCGAACCCGTGGCCAGGCCGTCGTCCACCACGATCACCGTCCGCCCGCGCACGTCGATGGCTGGCCGGTCGCCCCGGTAAAGCAGTTCGCGGCGCGTCAGTTCGTCCTGTTCGCGCGCGACGACGGCAGCGACGTCATCGGGCGACACCGAGATCCCGGGCATCGGGTTCATGACCCGGACGCCGCCGCTTGCGATGGCACCCATCGCGTATTCCTCGTGGCCGGGAAATCCTAGCTTGCGCACGACGAAGATGTCGAGAGGCGCATTCAGCTCATGCGCCACTTCGAAGCCGACGGCCACGCCGCCTCGGGGAAGGGCCAGCACCAGCAGGTCGGGCCGGTCTCGCAGGTGCTCGAGCTTTTCCGCGAGGACGCGGCCAGCTTGCCTGCGGTCGCGCAAGGGAAGCCGGACATCCGTCATGCAGCGTGCTCCACGCGCGCCAGGTGCGCGCTGAACCAGGACGCCGCGAGGTCCTGCACCTGCTCCAGGGCGCCGCGTTCTTCAAAGAGGTGTGTGGCCCCGGGGACGATCTCCAGCCGCTTCTCACACTGCATCCGCTTGAGTGCTTCTTCGTTGAGTTCGATCACGCCGTGGTCCGCGCCGCCCACGATCAGCAAGGTGGGCGCCGTGACGGCCGCCAGCGCCGCAGGCCCTGCGAGGTCGGGCCTGCCGCCGCGAGACACCACGGCCGAGATGCGGTCACCCAGGCGCGCCGCCGCGATCAGGGCGGCCGCGCTGCCCGTGCTCGCGCCGAAGTAGCCGACGGGCGTATTCTTGAGTTCGCGCTGCGAGCCCACCCACATCGTGGCGTCCTGCATGCGGCGCGTCAGCAGGGGAATGTCGAACCGGTGCTCGCGGGTGTGCATGTCGACCTGCTCCTCCTGCGCAGTCAGCAGGTCGAACAGCAGCGTCGCGATGCCGGCTTGCTGCAGGCGCTGCGCCACCTGGCGATTGCGCGCGCTGTGGCGGCCGCTGCCGCTGCCGTGGGCGAACAGTACGACGCCAGCGAAACCAGCTGGCAGCGCCAGGTCGCCGTACAGCCACGCATCTCCAGAGGGGATGCGGACCTCTTGCGGGGCGAAAGCTTGAGTGGATGCTGTCATGGCACCTCCGGCAGAACAACGCTAGGCCCCCGGCATGCCGGGCGATGTCGGACCAATTCGCTTTCGGTGTAGGAACGCCCGGTCCGACCTGTTCAAGGTAGGCCGCTCGCGGCCGCGCTGCCTTGACCCGGGTCAAGGTCGGTGGATCAGGGCGCGGGCGGTCCTTTTAGCTCTACCACGTTGCCTTCCGGGTCACGCAAGTAGAGCGAGGGCCCTTGGCCTTCGGCTCCGAAACGCTGCACGACCTCGCCGGGGTCCGCGCCACGGCTCGAGAGCCATGCGCGCAGCGCATCGCCATCGAATGGCTCGATGCGCAGGCAGAAATGGTCAAGGTTGCGCCCCTCGGGGCCGGGCGGCGCGCCGCCGGCACGGCCAAGCTTTCCCTCGATGGTCACCAGGTCGATGAGCGAAGCGCCGGCGCGCACCTGGTACAGGCCCAGCTCATCCTGGACGCGCTCCAGCGTGCAGCCCAGCACTTCGGTGTAGAAACGCAGCATGGCCTCGACGTCCCGCACGCGCAGTACGACGTGGTCCAGCTGCAGGATCCTGAACATATCAAACCAGCTTCTTGACGAAGACCAGGCTCTTGCGGTCCCAGTTGTACTTGCGTTTGCGGGCTTCGGGCAGCCAGTCGGCATCGGCCTGCACGAAGCCGCGCTTGAGGAACCAGTGCATGGTGCGGGTGGTTAACACGAAGATGCTTTCCAGGCCCATGGCCCGCGCGCGCTGCTCGATGCGCTTGAGGATCTTCTCGCCGTCGCCCTGGCCCTGGCTCTGGGGCGAAACGGTCAGCGCGGCCATCTCGCCGGTTTTCGCTTCGGGGTAAGGGTAGAGCGCCGCACAAGCGAAGATCACGCCGTCGTGTTCGACGATGGTGTAGTTGGCGACGTCCCGCTCGATCTCGGTGCGGTCGCGCTTGACCAGCGTGCCGTCTTTTTCGAAGGGCTCGATCAGCTGCAGGATGCCACCCACATCGTCGGCAGTAGCTTCGCGCAGTTCTTCCAGCTTCTCGTCGATCACCATGGTGCCGATGCCGTCGTGCACGTACACCTCGAGCAGGAGCGAACCGTCGGTGGCGAAGGGGATGATGTGGCTGCGCTCCACGCCCGCCTTGCAGGCCTTCACGCAATGCTGAAGGTAGAAAGCGGTGTCGGTGGGTTGCTGCGCGCTGGGCAGGCTGGCGAGCAGCTGCTCCGCGGCGGCCAGGGACAGTTCCGTGTCGATCTGGTTGTCGTCGCCTTCGGGCTCCAGCGGCCGGACGCGGACGCCGGGAACTTCCGACAGAAAAATCAGCTTGTCGGCCTGCAGCGCAATGGCGATGCTGGTTGCCACTTCTTCCATGGTCAGGTTGAACGCTTCGCCCGTGGGAGAGAAGCCGAACGGCGAGACCAGCACCATCGCGCCGAAATCGAGCGTGCGAGTGATGCCGCCCACGTCCACCTTACGCACAAGGCCCGAGTGCTTGAAGTCAACGCCATCGAGAACGCCGACCGGGCGGGCGGTGATGAAGTTGCCCGAGATCACGCGCACGGTGGAACCGGCCATGGGTGTATTGGGCAGCCCCTGGCTGAAGGCTGCTTCGATCTCATAGCGCAGCTGGCCGGCGGCCTCCTGGGCCGAGTCGAGCGCGACCTCGTCGGTGATGCGCATGCCGTGCGAATATTTGGCTGCATGGCCCTTGGCCTTGAGCTGCTCAGTCACCTGAGGGCGGAAGCCGTGCACGAGGACGATCTTCACGCCCATGCTCTGGATCAGCGCGAGATCCTGCGCGATGTGCTGGAGCTTGCCGGCGGCGATCGCCTCGCCCGCCATGCCGACCACGAAGGTCTTGCCCCGGTGCATGTGGATGTAGGGCGCCACCGACCGGAACCAGGGCACAAACGTGAAATTGAAGACGGTGGACATCGGCGCGGAAAGTTCGAATGGGTCGAAAGCGTGGCGGTTATGCCGAAAGTGTACGGCAATCACCTATGCGGCCCGATTGCATTCGCGGGGTCGGGCAGGTATGGTCGGGGCCCTATGAATTCCCTTGTTATCGGCCTCTGGGGTGCGTTCTTCGGAAGCGTCGCCCTGATGTTCGCTGGATCGCTGGCCGCGTTCGCGCGCTCGCTGCGGCGCGTGGCGCTGACTGCCGCCTTGTCAGCCCTGGTGTCGGCGTTGTTCGTCGTTGCCTATCTGGGTTGGCTGCCGCTCGCAGAGCCCTTCGGGACCCGGCTGCTCGCGCATATCGCCGTGCTGTCGTCCGCGATGCTCGGCCTGATGCTGTTGACCATGCTCGGTGCGATGCGCCAGGCGGAAACCGCCCGCAAATTGCGCGGCGGCATGATGGCGACCGCGGCCGTGGTGCTTGGCGTGGGGTGGACACTGGAGGCCACGCAGTCGCTGGCGCTCAGCTCGGTCACTGCCCTGGGGATCGGCGCTGCGATGCTGGGGGCATGCATCCGCAGCGCGTGGCGAGGAGACCGGCTGGCATGGGTGGCGGTTTCGGGGGTGTCGTGCATGATGGTGGCGCTCACGGGCCTGAGCTGGATCGCGCTGCATCGCGAGGGCGTTCACTGGGGCGTCCACGCGGTAAGCGCCGTGGCCTCCGTCGCCTACGTGGCGGCCATGGCGACGGCGATGTGGATCCGCTATTCGTACCTGATCGAGCTGCGGGAGGTTGTGGCGCACGGGCCCGCGTACGACCCAGTCACCCGCATGCGCTCGCACGCGGAAACCGGCCAGATGGTGGGAAAGGCGTTTTTTCACCAGCGTCATGATCTCAGTCGTCCCGTGGGCGTGGCGGTTGTCTCGATCGGCAACCTCTACACGCTGGAGAAGCTCCATGGCCGTGCCGCGCTCAACCACGCGCTTTTCGTCTGCGCGGGCCGGTTGCGGCGCTGCCTGTCGGCGGACATCGAGATGGGACGACTGGGTGACGACGGCTTCCTGCTGCTGGCGCGCGCCTCGACAGACACGCAGCGTCTCGTGGAGATGGGCCGCCTGGTGGCCGAGCGCCTGTCGCGCCCGGTGAAGCTGAGCACCAGCGCGGCGGACGTGGAGGATGGCCAGGCGCACTGGGTGGCGCAGGTGGGCGTGGGCGTCCTCGCCACGACGGCGCAGGCGAAACCCTCGGCAGCAGTGGCCATGGCCGGCGCGATGTCGCGCACCGCCTGGAGCTATGCCACGCGGGTGGCGTGGCATGACGAGGCCGCGGGCCGGATCGCCGAGTTGCCCGCCACGGACGCGGCCTGAGCAAAGGCCGGGCGGCGAAGGGGCTGGCGCGCCGATAATCGAGGGCTTTGAGCAGCCCTGCCTTGACGTCCCTGAGCATTACCTTTCCCGAATCCCTGCCGGTTTCCGCCAAGCGCGAGGAGATCATGGCGGCGATCGCGGCCCACCAGGTCGTGATCGTCTGCGGCGAGACCGGCTCGGGAAAGACCACGCAGCTGCCGAAGATCGCCCTCGCCATGGGACGCGGCAAGCTCAATTACCCGGGCGGCCGCGGCCCCATGATCGGCCATACCCAGCCGCGCCGTATCGCCGCGTCGAGCGTGGCCAAGCGCATTGCCGAGGAGCTGAAGACACCGCTCGGGGAGGTGGTGGGCTTCAAGGTGCGTTTCCAGGATCGGCTGTCGCGCGATGCGTCCGTCAAGCTGATGACCGACGGCATCCTGCTGGCCGAAACGCAGACCGACCCGCTGCTCAAGGCCTACGACACCATCATCATCGACGAGGCGCACGAGCGCAGCCTCAACATCGACTTCCTGCTGGGCTACCTGCGCGAGATCCTGCCGCGCCGGCCCGACCTGAAGATCATCGTGACGTCCGCCACGATCGACGCGGACCGGTTCGCGCAGCACTTCGGGTCGAGGAACGGTCCCGCGCCGGTCATCTACGTGTCCGGGCGCATGTACCCGGTGGAACAGCGCTGGCACCCATTCGAGGAGTCTCGCGACTACGGGCTTAACGAAGCCATCGCCGACGGCGTGGACGAGCTGTGGGTGGGCGGCGGGGGTGGGGATGTGCTGGTCTTCCTGCCCGGGGAGCGCGAAATCCGCGAGGCGGCCGACCACCTGCGCAAGCACTTGGCGCATAGCCCGCTGACTCGCAACACCGAGGTGCTGCCGCTCTTCGCCCGGCTGTCGCAGGCCGAGCAAGACCGCATCTTCGACAGCCACAGCGGCCGGCGCATCGTGCTGGCCACCAACGTGGCCGAGACCTCGCTCACGGTGCCCGGCATCCGCTACGTGATCGATACAGCTTCCGCAGCAAGGTGGAGCAGCTGCTGGTCGAGCCAATCAGCCAGGCGGCGGCTAACCAGCGGGCGGGTCGCTGCGGGCGCGTGGCCAACGGCATCTGCATACGCCTGTACGACGAGAAGGATTTTTCGGGGCGGCCGCGCTTTACCGATCCGGAAATCCTGCGCTCGTCGCTTGCGGGCGTGATTCTGCGCATGAAATCGCTGCGCCTCGGCTCGGTGGAGGATTTCCCCTTCATCGAGGCGCCATCGCGCCGGGCGATTGCCGATGGCTACCAGCTGCTGAACGAACTTGGGGCGGTGGATGATGCGAATGAGCTGACGCCGATGGGCGCCGAACTCGCGAAGCTGCCTTTGGACCCGCGGGTGGGCCGCATGATCCTGGAAGGCCGGGAGCGCGGTGCGCTGGACGAGGTGCTGGTCATCGCATCGGCGCTGTCGGTGCAGGACGTGCGCGACCGCCCAATGGAACTGCAGGCGCAGGCCGACCAGCAGCATGCGAAGTTCGACGACGAGAAGAGCGAGTTCTCGGGCTACTTGCGCCTGTGGAAGTGGATCCATGAGGCTCGCGGCGGCCAAGGCAATGAGCACAAACTCTCAAACCGCCAGTACGAGCAGCTCCTGCGCCAGAACTTCATCAACGTGCGGCGCGTGCGCGAGTGGCGCGACATTCACAGCCAGCTTCACACGGTGGTGGCGGAACACAAGTGGCGCCTGAACACCCAGCCCGCGAGCTATGAAGAACTGCACAAGTCGATGCTCGCCGGGCTGCTGGGCAACATCGGCGTGAAACCGGAGGAAGAGGACGTATACCTCGGGGCCCGCGGCATCAAGTTCTACCGTCACCCCGGCGCTCATCTGAAGAAGAAGCCCGGCCGGTGGATCGTGTGCGCCGAGCTGGTGGAAACGACTCGCCTGTTCGGCCGCGGCATCGCGAACATCGAGCCGCTGTGGATCGAACAGGTCGCGGGCCACTTGCTGAAGAAGCAGCTGCTGGACCCGCACTGGGAAAAGAAGGCAGCTGAAGTGATGTCGCTGGAACGCGCCACGCTCTACGGCCTGGTGATCTACAGCGGCCGGCGAATGCCGTTCGCGCGCGTGGACCTGCAGGGTGCAAGGGAGATCTTCATCCGCGAAGGCCTGGTGGCGGCGCAGTGGGAGACGAAGCTGCCGTTCCTGGCTGCCAACCAGAAGCTGGTGAAGCAGGTGGAGGAACTGGAACACAAGTCACGCCGGCAGGACGTGCTGGTGGACGAGGAGCTGATCTACGCGTTCTACGACAAGTTCATCCCGCGCGATGTCTTCAGCGGCGCGACCTTCGAGCGCTGGTTCCGCGAAGCCAGCCGCAACGATCCTTCGCTGCTGAAGCTCACGCGCGACGAGTTGATGCGGCACGAGGCCGCCGGCATCACCACCGACGCGTTCCCGAAGACGATCCGGCTGGGCGGCGTGGACTGCGCCGCCGCCTACCTTCACGAACCTGGCGACCTGCGCGACGGCATCACCGTGACGGTGCCGCTTTTCGTCTTGAACCAGGTGAGCGAGGAGCGTGCCGAGTGGCTAGTGCCGGGGATGCTCAAGGACAAGGTGCAGGCACTGCTCAAGAGCCTGCCGCAACGGCCGCGGTCGCGGTTCGTGCCGTTGCCGGAATCGGCAGCACGGCTGGCGGGGCAGCTGTCGGAACCCGGCGCGTGGGCCGTCGGGTCATTGACCGACGCTGTGCTGAAGCAGGTGCGTGACGCGACCAGCCTTGACGTGAAGCGTGCGGATTTCAAGTTGGACATGCTGCCGGCTCACATGTTCATGAACTTCCGCGTCGTGGACGAGCACGGGCGGCAATTGGGAATGGGCCGGAACCTGGGCGCGTTGAAGGCGGAACTCGGAGCGCAGGCGCGCGGGGCCTTCCAGGCGTTGGCGGGGATGAAGGTAGCGGCGAAGACAGACCCTCACCCCAACCCTCTCCCGCAGGCGGGAGAGGGAGTCAAGCCCCCTCTCCCCGCCGGGGAGAGGGCGGGGATGAGGGGTGCCGCCGGCGAGCGCTTCACCGCCTGGAGCTTCGGCGAACTCCCCGAATTGATGGAAGTGCGCAAGGGCGGTACCAGCCTCGTGGGCTTTCCCGCGCTGATCGACCAAGGCGACGCGGTGAGCATTGAGGTGTTCGACGAGCCGGAAGTCGCTGCGGCGAAGCACAGGGCGGGCCTGCGGCGGCTCTTCGCGCTCCAGATCAAGGACGCGCTCAAGTATCTGGAAAAGAACATCCCCGACTTGCAGAAAATGGCCGTGGCGTACATGCCGCTGGGAACGCAGGAAGAGCTGCGCGATCAGGTCATCGAGGTAGCGCTGGAGCGGGCCTTCATGCAGGCACCCTTGCCGGGGAACGAAGCCGACTTCAAGAAGCGGATCGACGAAGGGCGCGGCCGCCTGACGCTTATTGCGAACGAGGTCGCGCGGCTTGCGGGCACCATCCTCGCCGAGTACGCGGTGTCTGCACGCAAGATCAAGGACACCCGCAACCACCCGGATGCGGCCGCCGATGCCTTGCAGCAACTGCAGCGGCTGGTGCCCAAGCGCTTCATGGCCACGACGCCTTGGACGCAGTTGCAGCATTTTCCGCGGTACCTGAAGGCAATCACGTTGCGGTTGGACAAACTGCGCTCAGACCCCGCGCGCGACACGACGCGGCTGGCGGAGCTCAAGCCGCAGGAGCAGCGCTATTGGCGACTGGTGGCTGAGCGAAAGGGTGCGGTGGACGATCGCATGCAGGAATTCCGCTGGCTGCTCGAGGAATTGCGCGTGAGCTTCTTCGCGCAGGAACTCCGCACACCCCAGCCCGTGAGCGTGAAGCGGCTGGACAAGTTGTGGGGCCAGCTCAATAGCTGAGCCGGCCGGGCGTTATAACTTGCCCATCAAAAGCAGGACGACGAGGATCAGCACCACCAGGCCCAAACCGCCGGACGGGCCGTAGCCCCAGCTGCGGCTGTGCCCCCATGTGGGAAGCGCGCCGACCAGCAGCAAAATCAGAAGTATCAGGACGATCAGCGAAACAGACATGGTTTTCTCCCTTTGAGGATGGAACCATCGTGCGCCGCCGGCTGATCTGTCGAGGTCATCCAATCGCCTGTCGCGTTGTGGGCTGAGGCGCCGCGCCGGGTTAATTGGTACGGCCGCGCATTCCCCGCACATGGCTACTTTGGTCCTCGGTACAAAGCCCGGTGCGCGCGCTGGAGAGTGCATGGTTTACTTCCAACGAATGGATCGACGCAGCTTCATCGAGAGCCCTACGCGCCTGTATTACTGGTCACGCCGCTCGGCGATCCGATCAAGGCAAGCGGGCTGAAGCCGCAGACGAACTACGTCTTCCACTATCCCTTCGAGGCCACACCCGTATTCCTGCTGAACCTGGGCAAGCCCGCACTGCCCCAGTCGCTGAGCACGAAGAGCCGTGATGCCTACGCGTGGCCGGGAGGAGTCGGCCCTCAAAAGAGCGTGGTCGCCTTTTCGGCGATATGCGCCCACCAGCTGGTCTACCCCACGCGGGAGGTGAGTTTCATCAGCTTCCGCAAGACGCGTGCCCAGCGCGGCGTGCAGGACGAATTGATCCATTGCTGCGCGGATCATAGCCAGTACGATCCTGCGCGCGGCGCACAAGTGCTGTCGGGCCCGGCCTCGCAGCCGCTGTGCGCCGTGTTGCTGTCGCATGACCGCAAGACAGACCAGCTCATGGCCTACGCCACGCTGGGCGGTGAGCTGTTCGACGACTTCTTCAAGAAGTACGAGATGAAGTTGAGCCTGGATGTCGGCCCCAAGGCGCGCAATACCGTCACCAGCCAGGCCGTGGTGATGGAGCTGGACAAGTTCTGCCGCAACTCGATTCAGTGCTAGGCGCGTGCGGCAGAGCACCAGTCGCCATGCCGGGCTTGACCCGGCATCCATGTTGGGGAGCTCGGTCGCTGGTTTGACTTAACGCCACTATGGATGCCGGAACAAGTCCGGCATGACGAGCTGGGAGCCTCCGAGGTGCGCTATAGCTTCGCCAACCGATCCAGCGCGGCGTTGAGCGTCTCTTCCTTCTTGGCGAAACAGAAACGCACCACGCGCTGGTCGAAGCCATTGCCATAGAAGGCTGAGAGCGGAATCGCCGCAACGCCGATCTCGGTGGTGAGCCACTTGCAGAAGTCGGCTTCGCCCAAATCGCTGACCGCGGAGATGTCGACGCACTGGAAGTACGTGCCCTCACTGGGCAGCAACTTGAACTTCGTGCGCTTCAGGCCCTCGCGGAACAGGTCGCGCTTGCGCTGGTAGAACGCGGGCAGCTGCAGGTAAGGTTGCGGGTCGGCCATGTAGGCGGCCAGGCCATGCTGCACCGGCGTGTTGACGGTGAACACGTTGAACTGGTGCACCTTGCGGAATTCAGCCGTCAGCGTTTCCGGAGCCGCCACGTAGCCGACCTTCCAGCCCGTGACGTGGTAGGTCTTGCCGAAGCTGGAGACGATGTAAGCCCGTGCGGCCAGGCCCGGGAAGCGCGCCGCGCTCTGGTGCTCCTGGCCGTCGAACACCATGTGCTCGTACACCTCGTCGCTGATCAGCAGCACGTCCGTGGGCGCGAGCAGCTCCTGCAACTTGAGCATGTCTTCACGGGACCAGACAGTCGCGCTGGGGTTGTGCGGGCTGTTGACGATGATCGCGCGCGTCTTGCCATTGATGGCCGCGGCAATCTTGTCGAAATCCGGCCGGAAGGTGCCCGGCGTCAAGGGCACACGCACGGCAATGCCGCCGGTCAGCTCGATGTTGGGCACGTAGCTGTCGTAACACGGTTCGAGCACGATCACCTCGTCGCCGGGACGCACCACGGCGAGGATGATGGTGATGATGGCCTGCGTGGCGCCCGCGGTAATGGTGATCTGGCTTGCCGGGTCGTAACTGTGGCCGTACATCGCCTCGACCTTGGCCGCCACGGCGGCGCGCAGGGCGGGCACACCGGTCATCGGGGGGTATTGGTTCAGCCCCTTCTTCATCGCGTCCGTGACGGCGTCGACCAGCCGCGGGTCGCATTCGAAATCCGGGAAACCCTGCCCCAGGTTGACGGCATTCTTCTCGGTGGCAAGGGCGGACATGACCGTGAAGATGGTCGTGCCCATGGTTGGGAACTTGGTATGGAGTGTGGGGGTGCGGGGCGTGCTCATGCTGCTACTCATAAGGTCTACATCTCGTAATCACTCGCGTGGCCGGTCATGGCCTTGGCGATCAGGTTGCGGTCGAGCCGGTCCGAAAGCAGCTCGGCGAATTTGTACACGAAGTTTCGCAGGTACGCGCTGCGCTTGAAGGCAACCCGGGCCAGGTTGGGGCCGAACAGGTGGCCCAGCGGCCGCACTGCCAGGTCAGAGTTGCTGCCGTCGTCGCGCACCGCCATCTCCGCGACGATGCCGATGCCCAGCCCGAGGCGCACATACGTCTTGATCACGTCCGAGTCGATCGCTTCCAGCGCAATGCGCGGCGTGAGCTTCTTGTGCGCGAAGGCGGCGTCGATGCGCGTGCGCCCCGTGAAGGACGGGTGGTAGGTGATGATCGGTTCGGCCGCGAGTTCTTCGAGGTGGATGCGCTCGGTCTTGGCGAGCGGATGGTTCAGCGGCAGCACCAGCACGTGCTGCCATTCGTAGCAGGGCAGGGTGACCAGTTCCTGGTAATCGGACAGCGACTCGGTGGCGATGCCGATCTCGGCGACTTCATCGATCACCATGCGCGCCACCTGGTCGGGCGAGCCCTGGTGCAGGCTGACGTTGACCTTGGGGTACGCCTCGCGTAGTTTGGCCACCGGCACCGGCAGCACATAGCGCGCCTGCGTGTGCGTGGTGGCGATGGAAAGCGTGCCGCTATCCTGCGCGCTGAACTGCTCCCCGATGCGCTTCAGGTTGCCCACCTCCCGCATGATCAGTTCGATGCTCTTGAGCACGTGTTGGCCCGGCTCGGTCACGCGCTTCAGGCGTTTGCCATGCCGCGCGAATATCTCGACCCCCAGCTCCTCTTCCAGTTCGATGATGGCCTTGGACACGCCCGGCTGCGAGGTGTGCAGGGCCTTGGCCGCCTCGGTCAGGTTGAGGTTGCGGCGCACGGCTTCCTGGACGAATCTGAATTGGTGAAGATTCATACCGAATTTCTTCTAAGAGGGAATTTCATTATGCCCGACCATTCGATCTGAATTGCGCAAACCACTGTATGCTTACCCAGTATGTGGTGCGAAGTACAAGTGTGTCGGGGCCCGGGCGGCGAGCGGTTGAAGCGGACCGACTGGAAGGCATTGGGGCGCGGCAAACTTTCGGTGGATTACGAGCCGCGCAACGATCCGCCGGGCATGGTGGGCAAACTCGTGAAGTACGACTGCGGCCGCGAGTTGCCCCTGGGTCCGCCGATTTTCGATGCGCGGGTTCGCACCTTCGACGCCGGCTTCCTGGTCATCGGCTACCAGATCGTCGCGCAGGGCGCGGGCGAGGTGGTGCGCGAATTTCGGCAGGCGTGGTATTGCGTGCCTGCCGGCGAGCCGGGATGAGTGACCGGCGGTGACGACGCGGCAGGCTGCCGACCTCTGACCTCGGCAGTTTGGTTTCAGTCGAAGAATTCGCGCCCTTGGTCGGGCTCCTACGCCGGAAGCCCTTCTTCTCGTCGGAACCAAATCAGGCGGGGCGTTACTCAGTGATCGATCCATCATCGCGAGGAGTAGATCATGACGTCCGAGCAATACCAATCGCTCCTGCAGAATTTGGCCGGCGTGGCCGGCCATGCGGACTCCTCGGCCCTGCTGAATCACGGGCGCCTGGCGATCGACGGAGTAAGTGTGGTGCTGGAACACAACGCCGACTACAACAAAGAGCTGTTGCAGGTGCGCCTCCTGCTGGGGGCACTTCCGGGCGATCAGCATGACATCGAATGCGCGCTGCTCGAGGTGAACTACATGAACCGCGGCAACTGCGTCTTCAGCCTGTATCCGAAGTCCGACAACGTCGTGGTTGCAATGAACCTTTCTTTGGGGTCGTCGATGACCGCGCAGGACCTGTGGCAGGAACTGTCCGGCGCAGTGCAATCGGGCATGCTGATGTGGCAGGACCTGATTGCAAAGCCCGCCTCATTTCAACAGGAGAATTCAATTGCCCGGAATTGAAAACAAATCCTCTTCGCCAATTCCGCAGTATCAAGCGCCGACGACGGTGCAACCCGCAAGAGGCGAAAAGGTAAACCAGTCGTCTTCGTATATTGAACTGACCATCACGCCGACCGAAGGTGATGAGGAGCAGCGACTGCTGACGCGACAGACGTCGCCGCTGAGTGCACCGGATAGCGCCCCTGTGACCTTCCATGGGGCTGGAGCCATCATCAACGGACCGGGGCTGGTCATGGTGGACTTCAACTACCTGCCCTCGGATGTGCAGGCAATCGTACTGAGCTACCTTAACCTGTCTCCGCTGAACTGCGCTGAAACGATGGGTCCGGACGCTGGCACTTTCTTGCATTTCTTCAAGCAAGACGGCGAGTACAGTGTTCAGTTAAATCCCCTATTTGCGGAGATCAGAAGTATTGGAAACATTCCCGATGAGGAGATGCTTGCGAAGGCACAGGCGGATCTCAATAAGGCAAAAGGCAAGGTTGACTTATCGCCTTGGCGATCGTGCGGCCAATTTTTCTGCTTCCGGCAGGTTGTCCTTGGTGTCGCTGGCGTGGGGGGCACTGCAATCTCCATAGGATGGATGGCAGGAATCGTTCACGATCAGACTGGCGCGGCTGGGGGCGGGCTCGCAGGTACTAGTTTGGGATTGGCCTTGCTGGACTATTTGCGACAGTCGAGGTGCTGCCTGGGTATCCGGCAACAGCAAGCGACGCGCGCGGTGGAGGCCGCGCAGGGCAAGCTCAACGACCTGGAAACGGCTTACGATCGACTACCAGACGCATTGATGCGCGTGGATGACCAGTCATCAAGAGAATTCAGGGCGCCTGAAGTTAAATTTCTTCCCACCACCGCTCCCTTTAACCGTGGCAGCACGCTTGAAAAATGGGCTTTCAGACAAACTTACGTTATGACGAAGGAGGGCCTCTGCAAAGGCCTTTGCTTTGCAGCGTACGATCCGTCAAAGCTTCGCCCCTCAACGGCTGCTACATTGTCGCCAATTCAAATGCAGCTTCTCGGGGCGCTTAACCAAGACCGTCACATAACCCGCGAAGAGCTCGAGAAAGTGTTCGCCGCGGGGCCGGGTGTTACAGGACTAGTTGGGCCGACAAATGAGAAAGAACTTGAGATGGATCTCGATCATCAGCTCCGCGGGATGGAAGATATATTTCTAAAGTTGGGCGTCACACTGGCCCATCACCCCGACAACCAAGTCTTCGCCCTGTTCCCGATTGACGCCTTCCCCGATGGGGGCGCGCGCCACGGCGTGTTTGACGAATCAGGGAGCAGTTCGGAAACCAAGATCGCGGTGGAAATTCACTCTGGCAGCGCCGAATCGCTTCGTGGCTTACAACCTGCGACATCTTTATGGTACCAAGCGCTTCTTGAAGAATTATTCAACCACGCGGCAGGCATGGCCGACGTCTCCGAGCTGATGGAGCATGGCCGCATGGATCTCGACGGAGTAGCCGTTTTGCTCGAGGCCGAGGGCAGCCGCCTGCTGGTGCATGTGGGGACCGAAGCGATTCCGGTGAGCCAGACGCTGACAGGGGCCGAGCTGTGGCAGACCATTGTCGCCGCCGCGATGCGCTAGACGTCGTGAAGGTCAGCGTAACGAACGTGCTGCTGGAGCACGCGAGAACCAATTCACGCTTAGCGTTACTTACCACGGGTCAACCACAACAAGGGAGTAAATCATGACGTCCGAACAATACCAATCACTTCTGAACGAGCTGGCCCGCGTGGGCGGCCTTGCGGACCCCTCGCCGTTGCTGGACCACGGCCGCGTGAAGGTCGGCGAGGTGAATGTGTTGCTGGAGCACGAACCCAACTACGACGAAAACCTCCTGCAAGTGCGAATGCTGCTGGGAGGCTTCCCGCCCGAGCAGCAAGACATCACCAAAGCCCTGCTCGAGGCGAACTACACCAGCGGCTACGGCGGCGAATGCGTCTTTAGCTTGTTTCCCCAGAGCGACGACGTGGTGGTCACGATGAAGTTGCGGCTCGATTCCGCGATGTCCGCGCAGGAGTTGTGGCAGCAACTGTCCGACGTCGCGACGCATGGCGCGCGGATGTGGGAGGCGATTGTCTCTGCGCTGCCGGCCGCGCAGAGGGCTTCGCCGATGAACTCCGTGGCCGCGCACGTCTGACGTCGGACAAGAACAATGCAGCCAACAGGACCTAGCGCCGGCAGAGTAGCCGGAACCGACAGCTTCAATCGACCGCAGCAGGGGGCTCCGACCCAGGCGACGCCTGCGCAGGGGCCCATCCTGCACCTACCCCGGCAAATCGCCGTCCAGACGCCCCCGCAAGCCCCGGCGCAACTGCAGCCACCTGACCCCGAGGAGATGCAACAAGGGCCGGTGACGCAGTTCAGGCAACTTTTCCCCGACGCCAAAGCGATCGTATTGAGCTATCTTCCGGGCGGCGAGATTCGCATCTTCGTGGACCCCGCGCTTTGGGATCTGGTCAAGGACAGTCCAGCCGTCAATGCGTTCCTGCAAGCGGCGCAGCAACATGCCCAGTTTTCCGCCGCGCATGCAACGGCCGAAGCCAATCTGACGGCATCCTCCACACACGTCAGGAGTGCGTTCGCCGCACGGTTGGATGCGAATACAGCGCTCGAGCGGCTCAAACAAGCGATGGCCTGCGCAACATTACGAATGGACTCTCCCGAAGAGGAAGCTCCGGAGGATATGCGCAAGTACCGGGCCGCAAAGGCCGAATATGACGTTGCCAACGCGGTAGGCAGGAGGGCTGTCCAGGGAGAAGCCGCGGCAAAGCGAGAGCTTCAAGTCGCGTGCAGCGGCGTCGACTCGGCGCATGCCGCGATGCGGCAGCGCCTGGACGGCATCCGATGGGTTGGCAGCGACGAGTCCATGCGCGCATTGGGTTTTGTTTTCGACTATTCAGATCCGAAAGCTCCGCTCGATCCCGCCCCGGAGCCGGTCGCGCACTTGTTGCCGCAGCCGATGCTGGCGATTGACCCTCAAACCGGCCAGGCGTTTCACGTCGTCATCGACGGTGACGGCAACGTCGAATCCAAAAGAGCTGGGGGTGTTTGAGTGCTACTCGCTCGCGATGCTTGCCAGCAAGTCCAGCACTCGCGGGTCTTCTCCGACCGGCATGCGCAGGTCCAGTTGCAGGTCAGGGTGGCCACGCTTCAATTCATCGACCAGCCGCGGCAGGTCGTCGCGCGCGTGGCGCCCCGCACCAAGGAACATCGGGACGACGGCAATGTGCCTCACGCCAAGCGCAACCAGTTCCTCCACTGAAGTGCGCAAGTCGGGCGTAGTCAGTTCCAGGAAAGCGCAGCGCACTGTTATGCCCTTCGCCGCGACGCGCTCGGCGACCGCGTCCATCGGCGCGCGCCACAGCGGGTCGCGCGAGCCATGGCCAAACAAAATGACGGCGTGGGCGGTCATCTTCGAAGCACCAGCCAGCCAAACGCGGCCAGCGAGAACATGCTGTAGATGAGGCCCGGCGCTGCCGCCGTGAGCCACGGCCACCAGTTCTGCAGATTGCCGATATAGCCGAACACGTTGTTCAGCAAGAAGAAGCTGATGCCGATCAGGACGCCGCCGAACACATAACTCGTAATTCCGCCCGCGCGGAAATGCAGGTAGGCAAAGGGCAGGGCGAGCACGACCATCACCATGCAGCTGAGCGGGTAGAACACCTTGCGCCAGAACTCGATCTCGTAGCGCTGCGAGGTCTGGCCGTTGGCCTCGAGGTGCCGGATGTACTGGAACAGGTCGATCGTGCTCATGCGGTCGGGCTTGAGCAGGGCCACGGACACCATCTCCGGTGTGATCTCGGTGGGCCAGCGCAGCGTGGGCAACTTGACCCTCTCGACTTTCGCGATGTCGCCGCCCGAGGATGCGAATTCGCTGCGTTCCGCGTCCTCCAGCAGCCACGCGCCGTCGTCGGCGAAGCGGCCCTTGGGGGCCTGCGTGATGGATACGAGAAATCCGCGCGCATCCGATTCGAAGATGCGCACGGCCTGCATGTTGCCATCGGGCGTGAGCGCGCCGACGTTCACGTTGTAGGTGTTGTAGGGTTGCCGCTCCTTGAGCCACGCGCCAGTCTGGCCGATGCTGATGCGCCCTTCCAGCCGCGCCTTGAGCAGCTGCGCCGTGCGGCCCGCCACTGGCGCCAGGTAGTCGCCGACGGCAAAAGTGAGCAGGGTGAACATCAGCCCCAGAGTCAGGAGCGTGCGGAGCGCGCGCCAGGGCCCGAGCCCGCTGGTGCGCAGGATCGTGTATTCGGAACTCTGGGCGAGCCGGGCCATGACGAAGATGGTGCCTATCAGGACCGCGATGGGCAGCAGCTCGTACAAGTGGCTGGGGATCAGCAGCGTCACATAGGCCAGCGCCTGGGTGAGCCGGTAGGCGCCACCGGCCTTGCCGACGTTAGGCAGGTCATCGATGAAGTCGAAGAAGAAGAACAGCGCCAGGAAGCCCACGGCCACGAACACCACGGCCGCCAGCACTTCGCGGTAGATCAGGCGGCGGATTGTCCTCATGCGGCTCCTTCGGCGCGCACGGCGCTCCGGCGCAGGAGCTTGCGGAAGGTCCAGTTGTTGTGCTGCTTTGCCAGCCAGGCCAGCCCGACCGCCAGGACCCCGCCGTGCAGGCCCAGCAGGAACGCGCCGAACCCCGCTTGTCCGTTGCCGACCCAGCTCTGCCCGAGGTTCAGGAGGTTGTAATACACGACGAAGGCGAACAAGGCGAACACGAGGTTGCCACTGCGTCCCGCGCGCGGATTGACACTGGACACCGTGACGGCAATCACCACGAAATTGAGCGCGGCCAGCGCCAGGCCAATGCGCCATGCCAGTTCCGCCAGGTGCAGACGAGTGGGCTCTTTCACCAGATCGAGGGTGGAGCGGGCTTTGGCCGGCGCGTCGTCGCGGGTGGCGAGCTCATTGGTGCCAACGCGGCTCGTGTATTCCTCGAACTCGCTGATCTTCAACTCGGTGTTGCCGGCCGTCCGCTCCAGCCGCTGGCCGTTGGACAGCACCAGGAACTGGCCATCGCCGATGCTGGTGATGCGGCCGCTGCGCGCAGACGTGACGGTTTCCTTGCCTCGTTCATTGGTGGAGATGAAGATGTTCTTGCCCGATTTGTTGTCCGGCGTGTCCTTGTCCAGGAAGAAGACTCGGTTGCCGCTGGCCGATTCCTGGAATTGGCCGGGCGCGACGCGCTCCAGGTCGCCGCGCTTTCCATAGCGGTCTTTCAGCTCCTGTGTTTGCTGGTTCGCCCAAGGCCAGACCACCATGGCCATCAGACCCACCACCAGCAGCACAGGCCAGGCGAAGCGGAATAGGGGGTTCAGGAAGGCGGACAACCCCCGGCCCGCCGCGAACCAGATCACCATCTCGCTGTCGCGGTACATGCGCGAGAGGGTGCCGACGATCGAGATGAACAGGCTCAATGTGAGGATGGTGGGCAGGTAGCCCAGCACCGTGTAGCCCATCACCATCATGACTTCCTGGGGATTGACCGAGCCACGCGTGGCCTGACCGAGGGTGCGCACGAGCGTCATGGTCATGACGATCGTCACCAGCACCACCAGGGTCGCGCCGAAACTGCGGGCAAGCTCCTTGCGCAGGGAGGAATGGAATAACATCGGCGCGATCGTCAATAAGCGAGAGAAAAACAGCGAATTATGGACTTCGAACTCAAGACCCTGGGCCTCGCAGGCGCCGCCGCGGAAAAATGTGACGCGCTGATTGTGCTCGTTGGCGAGAACTTCAAGGCCGGCAAGGACGCCCTGTCCAGCCTGGCGGCCGAGGCGCTCAAGGCACGTGACCTGGAGCCCAAGGCCGGCAAGCTGCTGCAAGCCTACCGCAGTGCGGGCGTGGCCGCCGCGCGTGTGGTGCTGGCGGGTTGCGGCGATGGCTCGCCCAAGAAGTTGCATTCCGCGGTAGCCGCGGCCGTGGGCGCATTGCGCACCTCCGGCGCCAAGCGCCTGGTGATCTGCCTGCCCGCGGATGCGAAAGAGGACGCGGTGCGCGCCGCCGTGTCGGCCACGGCCGAATCGAGTTACGTCTACGTCGCTACCAAGTCCAAGCCCGAAGGGCGCGAATTGCAGCGCGTCATC
>JAQZBU010000034.1 GCA_029237735.1 Ramlibacter sp.
GTCCGCGTCTTTCAGTACCGGCACGACCAGCCCATTGGGCGTGTCGGCGGCGAAGCCCACGTGGTAGTACTGCTTGAGGACCAACTGCTCGCCATCGAGCGACGCGTTGAACTGGGGGACTTTCTTCAAGGCGGCAACACTGGCCTTGATCAGGAAGGCGAGCATCGTGACCTTCACGCCGGACTTCTCGTTTTCCTTGTTGAGCTGAACGCGGAACGCCTCGAGCTCGGTGATGTCCGCGTCGTCATGGTTGGTGACGTGCGGGATCATGACCCAGTTTCGGTGCAGGTTGGCGCCGCTGATCTTGCGGATGCGGCCCAGCTCTTGTCGCTCGACGGGGCCGAACTTGGCGAAGTCCACCTTCGGCCACGGCAGGAGGCCGAGGGCCTCGCCGCCACCCGCTCCCTTGGCAGACGCGGATGCCTTGGTGCTCGCCTCGCCCCTCATCACCGCCTTGGTGAAGTCCTGCACATCTTCCTGCGTAATTCGACCCTTGGGGCCCGTGCCCTTGACTTGCTCCAGTGGCACGCCGAGTTCGCGCGCGAACTTGCGAACCGAGGGCGAAGCATGCGGGAGTTCTCCGGTGGGGACGGAGGGTTCGTGCGGCGGCAATGCGGCGGTGGGCGGGACGCGTTCGGTGGAAGTAGGCAGGGAAGTCTGGGCTTTCGAGCCCTCCGCCTGGAGGTGGGAGGGTTGGGGTGGGGGGGAGCCAGCTTGCCCCGAAGGGGAGCTCGTTGCGGTGCCTTCAAGCACCGCAATGAGATCCCCGATGTTGACCTTGTCGCCGATCTTTACCTTCAGCTCCTTCAAGATGCCGGCTCCCGACGACGGGATTTCCATCGACGCCTTGTCCGATTCGACCGTGATCAGCGACTGCTCCGGCTTGATCACATCGCCGGGCTTGACCAGCAGTTCGATGACGGCAACATCCTTGAAGTCGCCGATGTCGGGCACGCGGATTTCGACGGGGCCTTGCCCACCCTCACCCCGGCCCTCTCCCGCCGGGGCGGGAGAGGGAGCAGGTGCGGGGCTCTCGCTCCCTCTCCCGCTTGCGGGAGAGGGCTGGGGTGAGGGGCTGACGGCCGCTTCGCTGCTCTCCAGCACCAGCAACACCGAACCTTCCTTCACCTTGTCACCGAGCTTGACCTGCAGCTCTTTGACGACGCCGGCCGAAGACGACGGAATCTCCATCGAAGCCTTGTCCGACTCCACCGTCACCAGGGATTGCTCAGCCTTCACCGTGTCGCCGGGCTTGACCAGCAGTTCGATGACCGAAACCTCGTCGAAGTCCCCGATGTCGGGGACTTTCACTTCTATCGATGCCATGTTCTTGTTCTCCGTTCTTCTTGTTGTATCAAGCGTACAGCGGATTGATCTTGTCAGCCTTGATGCCGTACTTTTTGATGGCTTCGGCGGCCTTGGCGACCGGCACCGCGCCCTCCTCGGCGAGGGCCTTGAGCGCTGCCAGCACGATGTAATGGCGGTTGACTTCGAAATGCTCGCGCAGCTTGCTTCGGAAGTCGCTGCGACCGAACCCATCGGTGCCCAGCACCTTGTAGGTGCGGCCCTTGGGGATGAAGGGACGAATCTGTTCGGCGTAGGCCTTCATGTAATCGGTCGAGGCCACGACGGGGCCTGTGTGCTTTTCGAGTTGTTGTGCAACGAACGATACCCGGGGCTTCTCGGTAGGATGCAACAGGTTGTACCGGTCCGCGTCCTGGCCGTCGCGCGTGAGCTCTGATCTGCTCCTCCGTGCCGGCCTGCAGGCCGGGCATCGGGTAGTTCTCATTGAGAAGCGTGATGTAGTAGTAGATGTTGTCCTGCTTTTCCACCATGCGCTGCAGGCCGTGGTGCATGATCACGCCGACTTCGTGGGCGAAGGTCGGGTCGTAACTTACGCAGTTGGGGATCGTGCCGGCCATGATGTGGCTGTGGCCGTCCTCGTGCTGCAGGCCCTCGCCGTTGAGCGTGGTGCGGCCTGACGTGCCTCCCAGCAGGAAACCGCGCGCCTGCATGTCGCCGGCGGCCCAGCACAGGTCGCCCACGCGCTGCAGTCCGAACATCGAGTAGTAGATGTAGAACGGGATCATGATGCGATTGTTGGTGCTGTACGACGTTGCCGCCGCGATCCAGCTGGCCATGCCGCCCGCCTCGTTGATGCCCTCTTGCAGGATCTGACCCGCCACATCTTCCTTGTAGTAGGAAACCTGATCCCGGTCCTGGGGCGTGTACTTCTGCCCTTCGGGGTTGTAGATCCCGATCTGGCGGAACAGGCCCTCCATGCCAAAGGTGCGCGCTTCGTCCACGAGGATGGGCACGGCGCGCGGGCCCAGCTCCTTGTCGCGCAGCAGCGTGGTGAGGAAGCGCACGTAAGCCTGCGTCGTGCTGATCTCGCGGCCCTCGACGGTCGCATCGAGAACCGCCTTGAACGTTTCGAGCGGCGGCACCTTCAGTTGCTCATCGGCCTTCACGCGGCGCTTGGGCAGGTGCCCGCCCAGCGCCTTGCGGCGCTCGTGCAGGTATTTCATCTCCGGCGTATTTTCTTCCGGCTTGTAGAACGGGATGTCCTTGAGCTTGTCGTCCGGGATCGGGATGTTGAAGCGGTCGCGGAACGAGCGAATGTCGTCGTCGGTGAGCTTCTTTGCCTGGTGCGCAATGTTCTTGGCTTCGCCTGCCGTGCCCATGCCGAAGCCCTTCACCGTCTTGATCAGCAGCACGGTGGGCTGGCCCTTGGTGTTCACGGCGCGGTGGTACGCTGCATACACCTTCTGCGGATCATGGCCGCCGCGCTGCAGGCGCCAGATGTCCTGGTCGCTCATTTTCGCAACCATCTCCAGCGTCTTGGGATGGCGGCCGAAAAAGTTCTTGCGCACGAAGGCGCCGTCGTTGGCCTTCATGGCCTGGTAGTCGCCGTCCAGCGTGTCCATCATGATCTTGCGCAGGATGCCTTCCTTGTCGCGCGCCAACAGCGGATCCCAGTAGCTGCCCCAGATCAACTTGATGACGTTCCATCCCGCGCCGCGGAACTCGCCTTCCAGCTCCTGGATGATCTTGCCGTTGCCGCGCACCGGGCCGTCCAGGCGCTGCAGGTTGCAGTTGACGATGAAGATCAGGTTGTCCAGCTTCTCACGCGCTGCGACGCCGATGGCGCCCAGGCTTTCCACTTCGTCCATTTCACCGTCGCCGCAGAACACCCAGACCTTGCGGTTCTCGGTATTGGCGATACCGCGGGCGTGCAGGTATTTCAGGAAACGCGCCTGGTAGATCGCCATCAGCGGGCCCAGGCCCATCGACACCGTGGGGAACTGCCAGAACTCCGGCATCAGCTTGGGATGCGGATAGCTCGACAGGCCGTGGCCGTCCACTTCCTGGCGGAAGTTAAGCAGCTGATCTTCGGTCAAGCGGCCTTCCATGAAGGCGCGGGCGTAGATGCCGGGCGAGCTGTGGCCCTGGATGTAGAGGCAATCGCCGCCGTGGCTCTCTGTCTCGCCGTGCCAGAAATGGTTGAAGCCCGCGCCGAACATCGTGGCGACCGATGCGAACGAGCTGATGTGACCACCCAGATCACCCCCATCGGCCGGGTGGAGGCGGTTGGCCTTGACCACCATGGCCATGGCGTTCCAGCGCATATAGGCCCGCAGACGCTCCTCGATCTCGAGGTCGCCGGGGCAGCGTTCCTCTTGCGCGGGCTCGATCGTATTGACATAGCCGGTGGTCGCGGAGAACGGCATGTCGATGCCCTGCTGCCGCGCCTGCTCGAGCAACTGCTCGATCAGGAAGTGGCCCCGCTCGGGGCCCTCGGCCTCGATGACGGCGGCAAGCGCGTCGATCCACTCACGGGTTTCCTGCGCGTCCGCGTCATTGGCGGCCGAGCCGAACATGTTGTCGGGCTGTGCTGACATGTTGTCTCCTGTTGTCTCGCTAATTTAGTACGGGCCCCCAGGCCCGCGTGGCAAGTGTCGCATAGATTTTTCCAGATTTCAAATGGTGCTCTACGATTTCATATTGTGGTTTGTGCGTAGAAGGATCTTGCGAAAGTATCCGCGTTCGGCACCCGGAACCGCAGTGCGCTTCGAGAGCTCCCGGGCCGCTGCCCCTACACTTGCAGATTCATGCAAGACCCCGTCCACGTTCACGTTCACGAGCTGCACGACGCGGCTGCGCCAGCGGCTTGGTGGCGCCGCTGGTGGCGCCGCCAGACACCTATCCACCAGGACAGGTTCGCGATGCTGGCGCCGCTGGCTGCCGTCCTGCTGTTCCTCGCCGCCATTGTTTCCGCGTTCGGCTACTTGCGCCTCGAGGAAATGGATCGCGAACAGGAGGCAGTCAAGCGCGACGTCGAATATGCGCAGCAGCGCGTGCGCCTGCGGCTCCTGGAGCGCCAGGAACAGCTGATGCGCATCGCTCGCGACATCTCCAACAAGGAGGTTGATCCCGAGGAGTTCCTCGGCCGGGCGGAATCCATGCTGATCCAGTACCCCGAGCTGCAGGCGCTCACCTGGATCGACGAGCGCCGACGCATCAAGGCCAGCTACGCTGCGCCCAGCGTGGCGAGCCACCAGATGCGCGCGACCGGTGACGTACTGCGCGCCGGCGAGACCGAAACCATCTACAGCCTGGCGCGCGACCTGCAGCAGCCGGTGTACTCGCAACCCGCCGCAGGCAGCGACAGCACCGGGTTGCTGCAGTTGCACGTCCCTCTCACGGAACAAGGTCGCTTCGGCGGCGTAATCCTGGGCGAATATTCAATCGACGGCCTGCTGCGCTACGGTGTGCCGACGGAAGTCACGGCCAAGTACGCGGTGGCGCTTCTGGACGGCAAGAGCCGCCTGCTGGCGGGCACGTCCGTGCCGCCGCGCAACCCCGCTACCCAGCTGCTCCCCTGGGCAGCGCAGGCGAACGAATACGAAGTGCCGGTATCCCCGGTCGGCAATGGGCTGATCATCCGTGCCCAGGCGTACCGCACTTCGCTCGGCGTGATCGGCAGCGGCCTGTTCTGGCTGGTTGGCACGCTGAGCGTGATGACCGCGTGGATGCTTATCGGCAACTGGCGGCACACGCGCCGCCGGATGCAGGCGCAGCAGGCCCTCGTGGCCGAAACCAGCTTCCGCAGGGCCATGGAGAACTCCATGCTCACCGGCATGCGCGCGCTGGACATGCAAGGCCGAATCACCTATGTGAACGCCGCGTTCTGCCAGATGACGGGCTGGAGCGAAGCGGAGCTGGTCGGCCGCACGCCGCCCTTCCCTTACTGGCCGGACGCCGACCGCGAACAGCTCGCCGCGCGGCTGGACGACGAACTGAACGGCCGCACCACCGTGGGCGGCTTCCAGGTGCGCGTCAAGCGCAAGGACGGCAGCGTATTCGACGCGCGGCTTTACGTTTCGCCACTCGTGGACGCCAAGGGCCACCAGACCGGCTGGATGACGTCGATGACGGACATCACCGAGCCCAATCGCATCCGCGAGCAGCTCTCCGCTTCTTACGAGCGATTCACCACGGTTCTCGAAGCGCTGGACGCGTCGGTGTCCGTGGCGCCACTGGGCAGCGAGGAACTCCTGTTCGCCAACAAACTGTACCGCCTTTGGTTCGGCGTGCAGACCGCCGGCCACCTGCAGATGGTGGCCCAGGCAGGCGTGCCCGAGCATCCGCGCACCGACGAATCGCTCGACGAGGTCGATTCGTTCGTCGGCCTGCCCACGGGCGGGCTCACCACCGCGAAGTCCGAGAACGCCGAGATCTTCGTGCCGGAGCTGGGCAAGTGGCTCGAAGTGCGATCGCGCTACCTCAACTGGGTGGACGGTCGCCTGGCCCAGATGGTGATCGCGACCGACATCACGCCGCGCCGCCACGCCGAGGAACAGTCGTCCGCGCAGGCCGAGCGCGCGCAGTCCGCCAGCCGCCTGATCACCATGGGCGAGATGGCATCCAGCGTAGCGCACGAGCTGAACCAGCCGCTCACGGCAATCAACAACTACTGCAACGGCATGGTGTCGCGCATCAAGGGCAAGCAGATCAACGAGGAAGACCTGCTGGCCGCCCTGGACAAGACGGCCCGCCAGGCCCAGCGCGCCGGCCAGATCATCCAGCGAATCCGCTCGTTCGTGAAACGCAGCGAACCGAACCGTCAGCTCTCGGACATCACGCTCATGGTCAACGAAGCCGTGGAACTGGCGGAGATCGAATTGCGACGGCGCAACGTGAGGCTGTCGCACTACGTCGCCGCGCGCCTGCCCAAGCTCATGGTGGACCCGATCCTCATCGAGCAGGTGCTGGTGAACCTGCTGAAGAACGCCGCCGAGTCCATCGAGCACGCAAAGCGCCCGCCCTCGCGCCGCAGCGTCGAATTGCGCGTCATCCCGAAGCAGGTGGACGAGCTGGCCGTCGTCGAATTCTCCGTGCTCGACTCGGGCCAGGGCCTCGCACCCGAAGTCATGGACCGACTCTACGAAGCGTTCTTCTCGACCAAGGTCGAGGGCATGGGCATCGGCCTCAACCTGTGCCGAACGATCGTCGAATCGCACCATGGCAGGATGCAGGCGGAGAACATCTACAATGGCACCGATGTCGCCGGGTGTCGTTTCTCCTTCTGGATTCCTGTCTCCGGCGCTACAAATAACATAGCCAGCAAGGACGCCGGGGTGACTGTATGAGTTTGATTCCCAAGAAGGGCACCGTCTACGTCGTTGACGACGACGAGGCCGTCCGCGATTCGCTGCAATGGCTGCTAGAGGGCAAGGACTATCGCGTGCGCTGCTTCGACTCCGCCGAGTCCTTCCTCTCCCGCTACGACCCGCGTGAAGTTGCGTGCCTGATCGTCGACATCCGCATGGGCGGCATGACCGGCCTCGAGCTGCAAGACCGCCTGCTGGAGCGCAAGTCGCCACTGCCGATCGTCTTCATCACCGGCCATGGCGACGTGCCGATGGCGGTGAACACCATGAAAAAGGGCGCCATGGATTTCATCCAGAAGCCCTTCAAGGAAGACGAACTGGTGAGCCTCGTCGAGCGCATGCTCGAACACGCCAAGGGCGCATTTGCGGAGTACCAGAGCGCGGCCAGCCGCGATGCGCTGCTGTCCAAGCTGACCTCGCGCGAAGCTCAAGTGCTCGAGCGCATCGTCGCCGGCCGCCTGAACAAGCAGATCGCCGATGACCTGGGCATCAGCATCAAGACGGTGGAAGCGCACCGCGCCAACATCATGGAAAAGCTCAACGCCAACACGGTCGCCGACCTGCTCAAGATCGCCCTCGGCCAGAACGCTCCAAAGGCTTGAGATGACTGCCCAGCTGATCGACGGCAACGCGCTTGCCAAGAAGATTCGCGCGGAAGTCTCCGGCCGTACGGAGGCCCTCAAAGCCCGCGGCGTCCAGCCCGCCCTTGCCGTCATCATGGTGGGCGACGACCCGGCCAGCGAGGTGTACACGCGGCACAAGGTGAACGACAGCACGGAGACGGGCTTGGCGGCCACGCTGGAGCGCTACCCCGCCGACATGACCGAGGCCGCCCTGCTCGCTCGCATCCGCACGCTGAACGCGGACGCTGCCGTCCACGGCATCCTGGTGCAGTTGCCGATCCCCAAGCACATGGATACGGCCAAGGTCATCGAGACGATCTCTCCTGCCAAGGACGTCGATGGCTTCCACATCGCCAGCGCCGGCGCCCTGATGGTTGGCCAGCCCGGCTTCTGGCCCTGCACGCCCTATGGCTGCATGAAGATGCTGGAATCGATCGGCTATGAATTGCGCGGCAAGAACGCGGTCGTCATCGGCCGCAGCAACATCGTCGGCAAGCCGATGGCGATGATGCTGCTCGCGAAAGACGCCACCGTCACGATTTGCCACAGCCGCACGCGTGACCTGAAGGCGTTCACGTTGCAGGCTGACTTGGTCGTCGCCGCCGTGGGCAAGCGCAACGTTCTCACCGCCGACATGGTCAAACCCGGCGCGGTGGTGAT
Organism: Ramlibacter sp.; assembly: GCA_029237735.1. Classification (GTDB taxonomy): domain Bacteria; phylum Pseudomonadota; class Gammaproteobacteria; order Burkholderiales; family Burkholderiaceae_C; genus Ramlibacter. Next base: position 7,958 of record JAQZBU010000034.1, read on the forward strand.
TGACGTGGGCATGAACCGCAACGACGAAGGCAAGCTTTGCGGCGACGTCGATTTTTCCGGCGTCAAGGAAGTCGCCGGCTGGATCACGCCCGTGCCCGGCGGGGTCGGCCCCATGACCCGCGCGATGTTGCTCGTCAATACGCTGGAAGCGGCCGAACGAGCGTCGTCGCCTCGCTAGCGACAAGCCCTTACGGGGCTTGCAACCCGCCGGTCTGACGCAAAATGGCGGGGATGAGCAATCCCCTTCTCGATTTCACCGGCCTCCCCCTCTTCGACCAGGTCCAGCCGCAGCACGTGGGCCCCGCGGTGGACGCCTTGCTGGCCAAAGCCGACAAGGCCCTGGAAACCGTCACGCAACCCGACTTCCCCAGCCGCTGGCAAGACATCGCCCAGGTGCTGGACACCGCCACCGAGGAACTCGGGCGCGCGTGGAGCGTCGTGAGCCACCTGAACGGCGTTGCCGACACACCGGAGCTGCGCGCAGCCTACAACGAGGCGTTGCCCAAGATTACTGATTTCTGGACGCGCCTGGGCTCCGACGAGCGCCTGTACGCAAAGTACAAGGCGATTGATCCAGCCACGCTAAATGGCGAGCAGCGCCAGGCCCACAAGAACGCGATGCGCAACTTCGTGCTCGGTGGTGCGGAGCTGACGGGGGCTGCCAAGGAGCGATTCGCCGCGATCCAGGACCGGCAGGCCGAGCTGAGCCAGAAGTTCAGCGAACACGCGCTGGATGCGACCGATGCCTACGCCTACTACGCAACGGAAGACGAGCTCGCAGGCCTGCCGGAGGACGTTGTGCAGGCCGCGCGTGCCGCCGCCGAATCCGAGGGCAAGGCAGGCTACAAGCTGACCTTGAAGATGCCCAGCTACCTTCCGGTGATGCAGTTTGCCCACAGCAGCGCGCTGCGCGAACGCCTGTACCGAGCCTACGTGACGCGGGCGAGCGACCAGGGTGACCCAAAATTCGACAACAGCGATCTCATCCGCGAAATCCTGGCGCTGCGGCAGGAGGAATCCCGCTTGCTGGGGTTCCGTAATTTCGGAGAGGTGTCGCTCGTACCCAAGATGGCAAATTCACCGCAGCAGGTGATCGACTTCCTGCGAGACCTCGCCCGCCGCGCGCGACCGTACGCCGACAAGGACGTCGCCGACATGCGCGCCTTCGCCGCCCAGAAGTTGGCCCTGAAGGACCCGCAGGCATGGGACTGGTCTTACATCGCAGAGAAGCTCAAGGAAGAGCGCTACGCATTCAGCGAGCAGGAGGTCAAGGAATACTTCACCGCCCCCAAGGTGCTGGCGGGCCTGTTCAAGATCATCGAAACACTGTTCGAGGTCACCATCCGGCGCGACGTGGCGCCCGTGTGGAACCCCGGCGTCGAGTTCTACCGCATCGAGCGGGAGCGCCGGGTCGGCGACCGCGTGACGACCGAGCTGGTGGGCCAGTTCTACCTCGACCCGGCGGCGCGCACGGGCAAGCGGGGCGGTGCATGGATGGACGACGTTCGCGCGCGCTGGCTGCGTCCCGACAACGGTAAGGTTCAGACGCCGGTGGCGCACCTCGTGTGCAACTTCGCCGAAGGTGTCGAGGGAAAGCCGCCGTTGCTCACGCACGACGATGTAATCACCTTGTTCCACGAATCGGGGCATGGGCTGCACCACATGCTCACGCAGGTCAACGAGCTCGATGTGTCGGGCATCAGCGGCGTCGAGTGGGATGCGGTGGAACTACCCAGCCAGTTCATGGAGAATTTCTGCTGGGAGTGGGGCGTGTTGCGCCACATGACCGCGCATGTCGATACCGGCGCGCCGCTGCCGCGGGAGTTGTTCGACAAGATGCTCGCTGCCAAGAATTTCCAGAGCGGCCTCGCGACGTTGCGCCAGATCGAATTCGCGCTGTTCGACATGCTGCTGCACACCGACCACGACCCGGCCCAGGACTTCATGCCGCTCCTCAAACAGGTTCGCGAGGAAGTCGCCGTGCTGCAACCCCCCGCGTTCAGCCGCACCGCCCACACGTTCAGCCACATCTTCGCGGGTGGGTATGCCGCGGGCTACTACAGCTACAAGTGGGCCGAGGTGCTCAGCGCCGACGCTTATGCCGCTTTCGAGGAAACATCCGGTAACGATGGGTTACCCAGTATCGAAACCGGTAGAAAATACCGTCAGGCCATCCTTGAGGCCGGAGGAAGCCGGCCGGCGATGGAGTCCTTCAAGGCCTTCCGGGGCCGCGAGCCCACTCTGGACGCCCTGCTGCGACACCAGGGAATGGCCTGATCCGCTGACTGGAACACTGGAGTCGAAACCGATGTTTTTTGGCCGTTCGTTGCTCGCCGCTAGCGCCCTCACGGTGCTGGCCGTTGCCGGTTCTGGTGGTTTTGACGCAAACGCGCAACAGATCTTTCGCATCGTCGGGCCCGACGGGCGTGTCACCTTTTCCGACAAGCCTCCGCAGGATCCCGGCACCCGTGCCAGCCCCGCGAAGACGGTTCCATTGCCCGGCGCGCGGGGAACGGACACCAGCGCATTGCCCTTCGAGCTGCGCCAGGCAGCCAACCGCTATCCCGTCACCCTGTACACCGCGCCGGATTGCGCGCCCTGCGTCGCGGGTCGCACCATGCTCACCAGCCGCGGCATCCCCTTTGCGGAAAGGACTGTCACGAGCAGAGAGGATATCGAGGCGTTGCGGCGGCTGGCCGGTTCGCTTTCGCTGCCCTTCCTCACCATTGGCGGCCAGCAGATCAAGGGCTATTCGGAAACCGAGTGGGTGCAGTTCCTGGATGCTGCAGGCTACCCCAAGACATCGCAGTTGCCTGCAGGCTACGCGCAGGCGCCCGCCGCTCCATTGGTGGCCGCCCAGGAACCCCGCGCCGCAAGGCCTGCCCCTGCCGCGCCGGGCCCGAGCGCAGAAGCCCCCGCCCCGCAGCCCGCGCCAGCCGAGAACCCGAGCGGCATCCGGTTCTGATCAGAACTCGAGCGTCTTCACTCCGCCTGCGGTGCCCAGCAGGCACACGGCTGCCCTCTGGTGCGCGAACACCCCCACGGTAATGACGCCGGGCCACTGATTCACTTCGCTTTCGAACTCCAGCGGCTGCGAGATCGAGAGCCCCGAGACGTCCAGGATGTGCTGGCCGTTGTCCGTCACGAGTGGCTGGCCGTCCTTCAGGCGAACCTTGGCCTTGCCGCCGAGGGCCGCGAACTGCCGCACGATCCGCTGCGCGGCCATGGGGATCACTTCGACCGGGACCGGAAAGCGCCCCAGTACCGGCACCTGCTTGGATTCATCCGCAATGCACACGAAGCGTCGCGATTGCGCCGCAACGATTTTCTCGCGCGTGAGCGCGGCCCCACCGCCCTTGATCATGTTGCCATGTGGATCGATCTCGTCCGCACCGTCGATATAGACCGCGATTTCGCCCACGTCGTTCGCGTCGAACACCGGGATGCCGATCGCCTTCAGCCGCTCCGTGGACGCATTGGAACTGGACACCGCGCCGCGCACGCGGCCCTTCATCGCGACGAGCGCGTCGATGAACTTGTTGACCGTGGAGCCCGTGCCCACGCCCACGAGCTCCCCTTCGACCACGTATTGCAGTGCGGCCTGGCCGACCAGCGCTTTCAGTTCATCCTGGTTCATTTGCATCATTTGCGACAATCATTGGATTTCCCGAATTATCCATGTCGCTGCTGCCTTATTCGCTCGCCCGCCCCTTCCTCTTCGGGCTCGACCCCGAAACCGCGCACGAGCTGACCATGCAGTCGCTCGCGCGCCTGCAGGGAACGCCGCTGGCATGGGCTTACCGCAGCCGCATGGTCGACGATCCGATCGAGCTCGCGGGCCTGCAGTTCCCCAACCGGGTGGGACTGGCCGCCGGCCTGGACAAGAACGCACGCTGCATTGATGGCCTGGGCGCATTGGGTTTCGGTTTCGTGGAGGTGGGCACCGTCACGCCCCGCCCCCAGCCGGGCAACCCCAAGCCGCGCCTGTTCCGCCTGCGTGAAGCCAATGCGCTGATCAACCGGCTGGGTTTCAACAACGACGGCCTCGAAGCCTTCATCGCCAACGTCAAGCGCTCTTCGTTCCGCAAGAAGGGCCGCATCCTGGGCCTGAACATCGGGAAGAACGCGGCCACGCCCATCGAGAACGCGACGAGCGATTACCTCGTCGGCCTGGATGGTGTGTACCCGCATGCGGACTACGTGACGATCAACATCTCCAGTCCCAACACCAGCAACCTGCGCTCGCTGCAGTCCGACGAGGCACTCGATGGCCTGCTGGGCGCCATCGCCACGCGCCGCGAGACACTGGCCCGCCAGCACGGCCGGCGCGTGCCGATCTTCGTGAAGATTGCGCCCGACCTCGACCAGGCGCAGATCGAGGTGATCGCAGCGGCGCTGAAGCGGCACGGCATGGATGGCGTCGTCGCCACCAACACCACCATCAGCCGGGATGCGGTGAAGGGCCTGCCGCATGCCGAGGAAGCCGGTGGCCTGAGCGGCGCGCCGGTGCTGGAGCCGAGCAACCGGGTCATCGCGCAACTGCGCGCCGTGCTGGGCAAGGAATTCCCGATCATCGGAGTCGGCGGCATCATGAGCGCCGACGACGCCGTGAGCAAGATTCGCGCGGGAGCGGACGTGGTGCAGATCTACACCGGGTTGATCTATCGCGGCCCCGACCTGATCACCCAGGCGGCGCGTGCCATCCGGCGCCTTCGCACCGCGGGCGAGGCTCAGAAAGCGTAGCTGCCCGCCAGCTTGAGCACGTAGCTTCGGCCCGGCGCCGGTTCGAAGAAGCGGCCGTTGCCCTCGTTGACGATGACCGAGCCTGCGTAGAGACGGTCCAACGCGTTGTCAACGCGTGCGGTGATGGACAGTTTCCAGCGCTTGAAATCGAACACGTAGCCCGCGTGCAGGGCGAGCGTCGTGAACGAAGGCGCCGCTTCGTTGTTCGCGTCGTTGACGTACACGCGGCTCGAGTGGCGCAGTTCCACCCCCGCGCGCCAACCGCGTGCGGGCTGCCATCCCACCTCCATCGCCGTCATCGACTGGGCCGTGCCCGGGATGCGGTTGCCGGCGGCGATGACCTGAGTGGGCACCGTGCATGGCGCCGCCGTGCAGGTGGCGAACGCTTCGCGGTAGCGGGCGTCCAGCCAGGTATGGGCGAGCTGCAATTGCCAGTCGGGCGCCGGCACGGCGCTCCATGAGAGCTCCAGGCCGCGCCGCTGCGTCGCGCCTGCATTCTGAAACGAGCTGCGGCCTCCGATGTTCGTCCGCGTGACGATTTCGTCTCGCGTGCGCGTGTGAAACACTGCAGCGCTCCATTCACTGCGCCATGCATCCGGCGCGCGGCCCTTGATGCCGACCTCGTAGTTGTTGCTGCGCGAGGGACGCAAGGCGAAGTTCAGCCCCGCCGAGCCGTCCGGGCGGTACGCGAGTTCGTTGAAGGTCGGCGTCTCGAACCCCCCGCCCGCGGCCGCGTACAGGTGTGTGCGTGGCGATAGCGCGTACATCAGGCCTGCGACGGGGAGCGTCGCGCTGTACCTCACCTCACCGCTGTCGTCGCCGTTAACGCCGGCGATGTACCGGTCGCTGGAGGAAAACTTCACCACGCTGTGGCGCACGCCCGCGGTCAAGCTCCAGCGCGGTGCGAACGTCCAGACCGTCTGCAAATAGGGATCTACGTTGGAGACCTCGTTGTCTTCGTCGCGCCGCAGGACGCCCTTCACGCCGAGCGTCGGCCCGATGAAGTTCTGCCAGCCCAGGCGATGTTCGGTCATGTGGTCGTAGGCGAGCCCGGCCACCAGCTCCAGCGGCCCCAGCGCAGTCTGGCGCTTGCGCGTCCAGCGCAAATCCGCGCCCGCGTAGCGGCGCTCCAGCCCGATCACGCCACCAGGGTGCAATGCGTTCGCCTGAGGCCCTGTGGGGATGGCCTGGAATTGCTCGGTGTCACGCCCGCCCGCATAGGCCATCAGCCGCAGGCGGTCGCCCGCGTCCAGGTGGCGTTCGTGGACCAGCCCGAGCTGGCTCTGCGTAACGGTCTTGCGCGTGTTGAACAAGGTCGCGGAAGCGTCGGCGCTGCGCGGCGCCGCATCGAACTGCGACCGCGTCAGGCCCAGCGGGTCGTCTGCGCGGAGCCTGACAGTGTTGGCCACCAGCATCCAGTCACTGCCCTCCCCTCGCTTGAAATCCAGCCTTGCGTTGCCGACGTTGCGCTCGGCGCTGCTGTGCTCGCGCGCGCCGTCGGCGGAAAAGCGGTTGGCGCTGATCGCATAGCCCAACGCGGGCGTGCTCCCGCTGACGCGCACGCCCGGCCGTACCAGCCCGTCGCTGCCAATGGCCAGGCTGGACGACACGACCGGCGCGCCTTCGCCGGCTTCGGTAAAGACCTGCAGCACGCCGCCCGACGAATTGCCGTACAGCACGGAAAATGGTCCGCGCAAGAGCTCGATTCGGCCGGCCGATGCGAGATCGATGTGGGACAACTGTCCCTGCCCGTCCGGCATGGTCGCGGGAATCCCGTCGACGTAAATCCGCACGCCGCGCACACCGAACGTGGAGCGCGCGCCAAAGCCCCGGATGGAGAGCTGCAAATCCTGCGCATAGTTCTGCCGGTCACGAGCCGCGACACCGGGCACCAACCCCAGGGTCTCGGACATATTGATCGCCGGGCGCCCGGCCGCGCGCAGGCTCGCGCCATCGATCACGTCGACGGACGCAGGCACGTCGAAAGGCGATGCTTCCGTTCGAGTCGCGGTGATGGTGACGGGGGGCAGCGCCTGCACCTGCGATTGGGCCAAGGGCGGTGCGGCCAGCAGAACCGCCATCACGACGTGGGGCCGGCCTGCCATGCCTAGCTAAGCCTCCAGCAACGTGATCACGTGTTCGCCGATGGCCAGCGCACTCGTCAACCCCGGCGATTCGATGCCGAACAGGTTGACCAGCCTGGGGACGCCGTGCAGTTGCGGCCCGTCGATTCGGAAATCGGGGGCCTTCTCGGTAGGCGCGTGGATCTTGGGACGCACGCCGCTGTAGCTGGGCTGCAGCGCGCCGTCCGAGAGGCCCGGCCAATAGCGCCGCACTTCGGCATAGAAACCCTCGGCGCGCCGCGGGTCCACTGTGTAGTCGATGTCCTCGGGCCGTTGCACATCGAGCCATTCCTGGTCGGGCCCGAACTTGGCCTGGCCACCCAGATCCAACGTGAGGTGCACGCCCAGCCACGCGTCCGCCGGCGCCGGGTAGATCAGGTGCGAGAACGGCGCACGGCCGGACAGCGCGTAGTAGTTGCCCTTCGAAAAATACTCGCGCGGCACGAATCGAGGGTCAAGGCCTTCGAAGCGGCGCGCCAGCCCGCACGCGTGCAGCGAGGCCGAGTTGACGAGAAGGGGCGCAGCTACTTCGCTGCCTTCGGCGAATCGCACGACGTGCGGGCGGCCGCCCTGCCCCAGCACCGCCGAATCGACGGCGGAGCCAAGCGCGACCATCCCGCCCGCGTTCTCGATGTCGCCTTGCAGCGCCAGCATGAAGCCATGGCTGTCAACAATGCCGGTGCTCGGCGAGAACAGTGCCGCCGTGCACCGCAAGGCCGGCTCGAGCGCGTGCGCCTCACTCGCCTCCAGCCATCGCACGGGAACACCGTTGGCGTGGGCGCGGTCCTGCAGCGCCCGCAGCGCCGCGGCCTCGGCATCGCCATTGGCAACGACCAGCTTGCCGCAGTTTCGTTTGTCCACGCCGTGGCTGGCACACAGCTCGTACAACAGCTCCTTGCCGCGCACACACATGCGAGCCTTGAGCGATCCAGGCACATAGTAAAGGCCGGCGTGGATGACCTCGCTGTTGCGCGAACTGACGCCCTGGCCGATAGCGGTTTGCGCCTCGGCGACGATGGTCTCCCGGCCGCTTTGCGCCAGCGCGCGTGCCACGGCAAGGCCCACCGCTCCTGCCCCGATGACAATGGCGTCGACCTGGTCCATTACAGGCGGCGGGGGTCGGTGCCCAGCAGCATCTCGACGAGCGAACGCAAATCGCGCTTGAGCGGCTCAAAGCCTTCGTGCGGCTCCAGGGTCTTCTCGTCCATGTACAGCCGCCGGTTGACCTCGACCTGGATGCTGTGGCGGTTGCGGGCCGGATCGCCATAGCGGCGCACCAGCTCCACGCCCTTGTAGGGGTGGTTGTACTCGACGCTGTAGCCTCTTGCACGCAGGTGTTCGCAAATACGTTGCGACAACGCCGGGTTCGCGGAGGTGCCTTCGCGGTCGCCGACGACGAAGTCCGCATGGACCAAACCAGGGAAATCGGTGGAGTATTCCGATGCGACCGCCGGCATGGAATGGCAGTTGATGTGGATGCAGTAGCCATGCCGCGCATGCGCCGCGTCCACGGCCGCGCGAACGGCATCGTGATAGGGCCGCCAGCATCGCTCGATGCGTGAGCGCACTTCCTGGACGGAGAGCTTGCGCTCGTAGAGCGGAACACCTTCGTCAGTGATGCGCCACACCAGGCCCTTGCCGAGCCGCACCTTGGCGAACGCCTTCGGGTCGGTTTCGACCGCATCGGGCCAGTCCTCATCGAACAGCGAGACGTCGATTTCGGTCGTGTTGCGGTTCACGTCCATGTAGCTGCGCGGAAACAGCGCCTCGATCCAGGCCACGCCCAGCGCGGGCGCGAAGTCGTAAAGCTTTTCGACATGCGTGTCCTCGGCCTGCCGCAGGGCGTGGAGATCGCACGCATGGCCGAAGTCTTCCGGATAGTTCACGCCACTGTGGGGCGAATCGAGCACGAGCGGGGCGCTGCCCGCGATGGTTGCGACCATGAGACTCATGGCAGGGATTGTGGCGCAAGCGCCAATCCACGGGCGTAAGTGGAAGCCGCGATCGGCAAGCAACCACGGTTCAGCTGCATCGCTGACCGTGGCGTGCCCCGGCTATCTCATGATGGAATGCACATCCAGGCTGGTGACACCGACCAGCTCGATGGCGATCTCCGCATCGGCGTCCGCGTCGGTACTGCCGTAGAGCATGTGCGTTGCGCTGTCAAAGCGCAACTGTCCGGTCGCGTCCGCCCCGAAGGAGGCTGTCCCGATCCAGGTGAATCTCTGGTTGCCCGATTCCAACACGTCGGCGTCAACACGACGCAGGTCGATCCGATCGCGTTCCATCTCGTTGAAATCCGTGATCACATCCCATTCCCCCGCTGTCGCGGGACTATCACCCTCGGCGAGCAGCACGAACCGGTCGCTTCCCAGGCCCCCGGTGAGCGTGTCCGCACCCAGCGCGCCAACGAGTTTGTTTTTCGAGTCGTTGCCTACGAGGACGTTGTCCAGTTCATTACCGATGGCATGGCTGGACCGGAACCCCGTCAGGGTCAGGTTTTCGACGTTCGCTCCCAGCATGTAGCTGGAACTGGCGAAAACCTGGTCGGTGCCGGCATTGGGCTCTTCGATCACGACATCCCGCCTGTTGTCGACGTAGTAGGTGTCGTCGCCCTGGGCACCGATCATGGTGTCTCTGCCCTTCCCGCCATCGAGCTGATCATCCCCTGGTCCGCCGATCAGGATGTCACTGCCCCGGCCGCCGGTCACCGGCTCGCTGGAAGTTGCGAAGTTGTAATCCGGCGCCCCCGCGAATGCATTGCCGGCGAGATCGAGCACGCTTCCCGCGTCGAAGACGACGCGGTAGGCCACGCCGGGATCCAGGGCGGCCGACGGGTCGATCGTCAATGTCTGACCGCTGAACAACAGCTTGATGCTCGTCGCGGCATCGTAGGTTTCCACGACCGTACCGGACACGGTCTGCAGCACGATGTTGCCCGTGCCTGCGACGATGAGTTCGTTGAAGGTGAACGAAATATTGGCACCAAGGGGCACGGCCGTGTTGTCGTCGGTCGGGTTGAAGGTGACGACGACTGGCGCATCCGTGTCGGCGGCGATGGCTGCCGTCGCGGCTGACGGGACAGCCTCTGCGGTCCCTTGCTGGTCGGTGTAGCCGGCGACCACCGTAATGCTCTTGCCCACCTCCGACGCCGTCAGGGCGTACGTGGAGCCGGTGGCCCCGCCGATGTCGATGCCATCGCCCCGCCACTGGTAGGTGATGGCGCCCAGGCCGTCGATATCAGCCAGCGTGTTGGCTGCTGTAAGCGTGCGGCCCTGGATCAAGGTGCCGCTGATCGTGACCGTGCCCGTGGGCACGTCGTTGACGTTGGCCACCGCGCCAGTGGCGCTGCTGGTCGCAGAATTGGAGAAGCCTTGGCCGTCGGTGTAGCTGACCACCACTCGCACCCTGCCACCGACGTCGGCGTCGCCCAGGGTGTAAGTCGTCTGGTCGGCACCGACATTGGCAAAGCCCGAACCGGTGTCGCGCTGCCACTGGTAGTGCAGCGTTCCCAGACCATCGGAATCAGCCAACGCGCTGGTGTCGACGGTCAACACTTGATCCTCGGTCGCCGTGCCGGTGATCGAGACGCTGCCCGTCGGGGCGTCATTGGAGGCGGTGATGTCAGTGGTGGCAGCGCTCGTCGCTGCTTCCGCCGAGCCCTGGCCGTCGGTATAGCTGATCACCACCCGAACCACACCGCCGATGTCGGCATCACCCAGGGTGTAGGTCGCCTGGTCGGCCCCGACATTGACAAAGCCCGAACCCACGTCGTGCTGCCACTGGTAGTGCAGTGTCCCGAGACCATCGATATCGGCCAGTGTCGACACCGCGCTGAGGACCTGGTCCTCGGCCGCCGTGCCAGTGATGGCAGCGCCGCCGGTGTGCGGGTCGTTCACGTTGGCCACTGGGGTCGTGCCGGCGCTGGGAATGCTTTCCTCTTGACTGCCGTCATCGGTGTAGTTGGCCAGCACCGTGATGACGGTGCCCACTTGCGCTTGCGTCAACAAGAGCGACGTGCCCGTCGCCCCGACGATGTCGGCGCCGTCGGCCTGCCACTGGTAGGTGATCGTGCCCAGGCCGTCCGTGTCGGCCAGCGTATTCGACGCGGTGAGAGTCTGCCCTTGCGTGGCGGTGCCGCTGATGGTGACGCTGCCCGTGGGTGCCTGGTTGAGGTTGGCCACGGCCGCCGTCGCGGTGCTGGGAACGCTTTCGGCCGCACCGCCCAAGTCGGTGTAACTCGCGACAACGGTGATCGTCTTGCCGACTTGCGCCTGCGTCAGGAGCAATGTCGAGGCGGTCTCCCCGGCTATGTCTACGCCATCGGCCTGCCATTGGTACGTGATGGCACCCAGGCCGTCAGGGTCGGCCAGGGTATTGGACGCGGTCAGGGTCTGGCCCTCGGTGGTGGTGCCGCTGATGGTGACGCTGCCCGTGGGCGCGTCGTTGATGTTGACGACTGCCGCGGTGGCTCCGCTGGCCACGCTCTCGGCCGCGCCGCCGGCATCCGTGTAATTGGCCAGCACCGTGATGACCTTGCCCACTTGCGCCTGGCCCAGCAGCAACGTCGAGGCGGTCGCTCCGCCGATGTCCACTCCATCGGCCTGCCACTGGTAGGTGATCGCGCCCAGGCCGTCGCCGTCGGCCAGGGTGTTCGAGGCGGTCAGGGTCTGGCCCTGCGTCGCCGTGCCGCTGATCGTGACGCTGCCGGTGGGCGCGTCGTTGATCGAACTCACCATGATCGTCGCGGTAGCGCTGGCTGTATCCGAGCCGCTGTTCGCGTTGCCGTCGCCATCCAACAGCGTGAAGCTGACGCTTCGCGCCAGGGTCGAGGGTGCAGGGGAATTGTTTGAGAAGCTGATGTTGCGCGCCAACTCCTGGACCGCTGCCGCCGTTGCGTTGCCATTCAGGGTGATGACCAGGTCGCTGCCGTTGGTGCCGCCGGAGAAGCTGCCGATCGCGGTTCCGGCGTAGCTGATGTTGGCGCCGGAAACGCCGATCTGCCCGACGCCGGTGCCCACGTTGCGCACGGTCAACTGGTCGGCGGGCGCGCCATTCGCGGCGAAGGAGACCGTGAGCGTGCCGCCGGAGAAATCGGCGGAGTCGACATCCGTCACGGTGGCGGCAGGCGCCATCTGGGTCGGGGCAGCCGCTTCGGTGTAAGCGGCGGCTGCGCCGGTGCCGCCCGCCCCGCTGTCCAGGTCGAGCACCGGTGCGTCGTTCACCGGGGAAACGTTCAGGGTGAAGGTGCTCGCGCTCTGGTCGAACTCCACCCCGCCGTTGGCCACGCCACCGTTGTCCTGTACCGCGAAGGTGAAGCTGGTGTAAGGGGTGCCGCTGGCGTTGGCTTCCGGTAGGTAGGTAAGGTTTCCGGCCGCGATATCAGCGGCGGATATGACGTCGTTGGCCGCGACCTGCACGGCCGCTGCGCCACCCGCACCGTCCGCATCGAACATCAGGTTCGCGGCGGGCACCGTGGTGACCTTGATGCCGGCGAACGTGTTGCTTTCCGGGTCGGTGAACCCCGTGGCGAAGTCGGCCGTGGCGAAGACGTAGGTCGTGTCCTCGAACAGGATCGCGCTGTTGTCGGCGCCGCTGGGTGCGTCGTTCACGGGTACCACGGTGACCGAACTCGTCACCGTGAGCGTATCGGCGCCGAGGCCACCATCGATGCCGTCGCCATCGACCAGCGTCAGCGTGATGGTACGGGAGCCGCCCGTTGGGTTTGCGGTGTCGCTGTTGGTGTACGTCAGCGCGCGCACGAGCGCCTGGACGGCTGCCGGTGTCGCATTGGCGTTCAGGGAGAAGACCAGGTCGCCCGCCCCGGCACCGCCACCGGCGTAGGTGCCGATAGCGACCGCGCTGACCGATATGGTCCCGGCCGCCACGCTGACCGTGCCCGAGGTATCGATGCCAAGCTGGTCCTCGCCAGTGACGGCGCCGCTGGAGATCGACACCGTGAGCGTTCCGCCGCCAAAATCGCTGCTGTCCACGTCTGCGATGGTCGCGTCGGAACCGACGTCGAGCGTCGCGGGCGCGCTGCCTTCGGTGTACGAGGCGATGTCGCCCTGCAACAAGGCCGAGGTCGGCGCATCGTTGATCGGCGTAACGGCCTGGCTGAGGACGACCGTGCCGGCGGAATACCGCGTCGTGCCGCCGAATGCCGCGGTCAGGTCGACGTCATCGCCGTTGGCGAACCCGGCGCCGGAACTGTCGACCAGGCGCACAGTGAGCGTGGGCGCAGTGCCATTGAAATTGAGCGCGGGATTGAACCGGATCGCCGCGGAGGCGGAGATCAGTTGCGCCGCCGCAGCCGTTGCTGTGCCGATGTCGGCCCAGCTCGCACCGTTGAAGAACTGCCACTGTCCGGTGGCGCCGCTCGACCCGTTGGCGATGACGGCAATGCCCGCGAGCGTATTGGCGGAAGAGCCCGAGAACGCGGTCTGATCGTCCGTGACGTCGGTGAACTGGCCGCCAAAAAGCGAGGATAGGGTCTGGCCGACCGCACTCGGCAGGTCTTCATTGATCGTCGCCGCGTCTTCGGTGCCGTCGCCTGCCACCACGGGCGCGTCGTTGACGGCCGACACGTTGATCGTCTTCGTGTCGCTGTCCTGCTCGCTGATGCCGTCGCCTGACAGGCCGGCATCGGTCCCGTTCATGCCGAAGTCATTGGTGACGATGGTGAGCGCATCGACGCCGTTGAAGTTGGTTGTTGACGTGTACACGAGGCCGGTGCCGTTCGCCAGGGTCGCGTTGATCTGGTTCTGGGTGGCCGTGATGGTGATCGTGGCCGAGCCGTTCACGCCGGCCGTGATGTCGCCGACCTCGATGCCGCCCACGACGTCGGTGCGGATCATGATCGTGCCGTGCGCCACCGAGAGCGTCACGCGGATGTCCTGCGTCGCCGGATTGGCGTCGACGTCGAACACGGAGATGCCGGTCAACGCGTTGCTCGCGCTGTCCTCGGCCGCAGCCGCGGCCGAGCCGGGCGTATTGACAGGCGCGTCGTTGACGCCAACTACGATGACCGAGGCGTTGAACTCGTCGGAGTGGAGCAGGCCGTCGAAAGTCGAATAGGACAGCGTGCGCGTACCCGCCGCCCCGTAGTTCGTCGGGTTGTCGCCGGTGACGTGGTAGCGCACCAGCGAGAGCATGGTGTTGTAGTTGGCGAAGGAGGTGACGCCGGTCAGGGTCATGACACCCGTCGTCGAGTCGTACGAGTAACTGATGCCGTTGGACGTGCCGCTGGTGGCGCCGCTGATGGTCAGCACGTCCTGGTGGGACGATCCCGACTGGAAGTTCGACGAGATGCGCACCTGCGCGCCGGCTAGGTTGGACGATCCGGTTGAGCTGTCCAGGTCGCTCAGCGAGAACGTGCTGGCAGGCTGCACGGCCGTGGGTGCGGGTGACGGGTTGCCCGCGGTCTCGGTGATCGTCGGCTCGAGCGCCGTGGCCGAGTCGATGTTCGGCGCGTCCTGGATCTCCAGGCCCTGCGGGCCCAGGCCGTTGATGTTGCCGACGGTGCCCAACAGCGTCGGCGTGCCGCCGGAAGTGCTGCCCACCCACACGCCGCCGTCGCCTACCGCGGCATTGGCGCCGGTCGTGTCGACGACGTAGTACTTGCCTGTGCTGGGATCGACCTCGATGTAGTACAGGAGCCCGACGGGGCCGATCGTGCCGTTCTGCTGGAACAGCGTCGTGACATCGCCGTTCGGGTTGCCGGTCAGCGCGTACTTGTAGATGCCGCCGTAGAACGTCGTCATCTGGGAGCCGTCCTGCGCCGAGCTGGTGTCGAGAATGACGGTGCCGGTGACGATATAGAGGAAGCGCCCCGTAGGGTCGACGTCGATGCCGCGGATCGTGCCGAGCTCGGCGGGCCAGGCCTCGCCCGTCATGGGGATGATGTCCGCGTCGTTCGGCGCCGTGGCATCGTCGTCGTCCGGGTTGAACGCCAGCTGGCTGAAGCTGAGCGAAGAAGACCCCGACGTCAGGCCCGTGGCCTTGTAGACATAGTTCTTCTCGACGAAGTCCTGCCCAAAGAAGCTGCTGACGCGACTGCTTCCGAGATAGACCTCGCCGTTGGTGTAGTCGATCGTTGCCTGGGTGATGTAGTTGTTGGTGCCCAGGCTGGCCAGCACGGTGGGAGTCTGCCCAGCCGTGTCGTAGACGATCTTGTTGAACGTGGTGGCGACGTCGAAATAAATGATGCCGTTCGACGAGTCGATCGACAGGGTGCGCATGCTGCCGGTCGCGCCGCTGCCAGTATTGCTGTAGAGCACGGTGAGCGACAGGGCCGCGCCGGGATTGGCGAGCACCTGGCTGATGGAACCCTGGACGATGCGGTTGTTGCCCGCGAGATCGGCGTCGACAAAGAAGAACTTGTCGTTGACCGTATCGAGCGTGATGTCGCTCGGGTGATACAGGCTCGCGTCGTTCTGGAAGGCGTGGACGATCCGATACGCGGTGTTGGTCGAGTTAACCGTTCCATCGAGGTTGAGGATGGTGAGCGCTTCGCCCGCGCCCGAACCGGCCACCCAGATCTGCTTGTCCGGCGCGGTGTAGAACGACGCGCCATCGGTGAACGCCGACGGTTGCGGGCTGTTGTCGTTCTGCACCCAGTCCGTCGGGTTGGCGATCTGTTGCAACAGCGTCGGGGTCTGAATGTTGTACCCACGCGTACCGAAAGCCGCGTTGTCGGAACCGATGGCAGCGGCCGTCCCTGCCGCCACGCTCAGCCCGGTGTTGACCAGTGAGCCCGTGAAGGTTGTATTTGCGTCGGCGACGTCGACAGCGTAGAGAAAACTGGTGGGGGCGTTGATCGCACCCTGGTAGGCATAGATGCTCTCGCCCGTGTCGAGAAGTGCCATGCCCGCGGCCGTCAGCTGGGCCTGCGTGATCGTGATTACCGAGCCGGCGGGGAGATCCGAGACTGAAGTATAGGTATAGGTACCCTCACCGCCTCCTGCCGCCGCGAACGTCGTGCCGTTCCAGGCGCGGTCGGTAAAAAATATCTGGGTGCCGGAGCCGATCGCCTTGAGAAGGACGAAGCTGATGGAGTCGAGCCCGGGGCTGCCGGTGTCCTCCGTGTCATAGCCGATGATGGCGAGTTCGCCCGCGGCCAACGTTGTGGCTGTCATTGTTATTTCTCCCTGGCTGCAGTTATTCGATGCCAGTAACACCGGCACGAAAGTTCGGCATCCTAACCGCAAGGTGCGACAAAGAACATAGGCAATATTTCCATCGATGCAAATTTGGCAAGTGCTGCGAACGCCATTACATTAGCGGCTGCGAAATTCACGGCGAGTCGATCCAACCGGTGAGTGCGTGACGTTTCGCAGACAAGAACAATCGCAAGCCGCGAGATATCTCAGCCCCGCAAAAAGGGCTCGAGCCACAGGGGGTCAGTCATGCCATTCATCGGTGAGATTCGTTTGTTTGCGGGCAACTTCCCGCCTTACGGCTGGGCGTTCTGCAATGGCGCAGTGATGCCAATCTCGGAAAACGATGCGCTCTTCACGCTGATAGGCACCACCTACGGCGGCGACGGCCAGGAAACCTTCGCGCTTCCCAATCTACAGAGCCGCGTTCCGATCCACATGGGCACGGGCACGGACGGCACGACCTACCAGATCGGCGAGATGGCGGGCACGGAATCTGAGACGCTGAGCATCCAGCAGATTCCGAATCACACCCACCAGGCCGTTGGCACCACGAACGGGGGCACCTTGCTGTCGCCTCAGAACGGCGTGCCGGCCCCGCCCGCCAGCGTGCAAGCCGGCATGCTGGCCTACAACCCACCGCCGCCAGGCGTATCGATGGTCGCGTCGGAGATCACTCCGGTCGGCGGCAGCCAGCCCCACGGCAATATGCAGCCCTTCCTCTGCATCAACTACATCATCTCTCTGTTCGGGGTGTTCCCTTCTCAGTGAAGCTTTCGGCGCGCCGCCGTAGAGTCCCCCACCACTTCAAGCCCCGGAGCGTTCATGTCCGATCAATTCGTCGCCGAAATCCGCATCTTCCCCTTCAACTTCGCGCCCTCCGGATGGGCCGTCTGCGATGGGCAGTTGATGGGGATCTCGCAGAACACAGCGCTCTTCTCGTTGCTTGGCACCACCTATGGCGGTGACGGCAAATCGACATTCGCCTTGCCGAACCTGCAGGGGTCGGTGCCCATGCAGCCGGGACAGGGCCAAGGCTTGTCCCTGCGCGATCTGGGTGAGATGAGCGGCAGCGACAACATCACGCTGCTCACGAGTGAAATTCCCGTGCACACCCATACAGCGCAGGTCAGCAACCAGACGGCAACCCTCAATGGGCCCGGGGGCAACGTTCCCGCCCGCATCGCCTACGACACCGGCACGACGAGCGGCAGCGGCGTCGCCTACAGCGCCACTGCTCCCACCGTCCAGATGGCGCCTCAGGCTCTTTCCATCACGGGGGGCGGCCTGCCGCATAACAACCTGCAACCCTACCTCGTGCTGACCTTCTGCATCGCACTGCAAGGCATCTACCCGCCGAGAGCTTGACCATCTCTCCGCATCTCACCCGCCCGGCGCTGCCCCCTCCTCCAAGGAACCGACACCATGTCTGAACCCTTCCTGTCCGAAATCAAGGTCATGGCCTTCAACTTCCCGCCCAGGGGATGGGCTTTGTGCAATGGCCAGTTCTTGCCGATCAACCAGAACCAGGCGCTTTTCAGCCTGCTGGGCACCACGTACGGGGGCAATGGTCAAACAACGTTTGCCTTGCCGAACCTCCAAGGACGGGTGCCGATCCATGTCGGCAACGGCCACATCCTGGGTGAAAGCGCCGGGTCCACATCGGTGACCATCTCGCAATCGACCCTGCCGGCCCACCAGCACATGATGCAGGGCATCCCCGAGACACCGGCCGTCAACATCGGCAATAGCGTTGGCACAGGCAAAACATTTGCGCAGGGCCTGGTAGGACTCCAGGGTGGTGGCACGGCACCGGTGAGCCTGTACGGCGCAGCCAGCGACCTCGTAGCCATGGCGCCGGAGATGGTCTCCAATGTTGGCGGCAGCCAGCCCCACAACAACATGATGCCGTACCTGGCGCTCAACTTCTGCATCGCGCTGCAAGGCATCTTCCCCAGCCAGAACTGAAGCGGATGGAGCGGCCCCAGGACACCACCGCCATCGACTTGCGGACCACACTGGCCGTTGGCTTGGCGGCGGGCTACGGGATTCGCGAACGAACGCAGGGCGACCTGTCGTTTCTCTCCAAGTTGTACGCATCCACGCGCCAGGACGAACTGCGCGCGGTGAACTGGACCGCCGCGCAGAAGGCTGCGTTCCTGCAGGACCAGTTCGACAAGCAACATCTCCACTACCTCGCCCACTACCCATGTGCTCAGTGGCTTGTCATCGAGCGTGAAGGCGTGCCCGCAGGGCGCATCTATCTCGAGCAGACGACCAGCGAAATCCGCTTGATGGATCTGGCCTTGATACCCAGCAGTCGCAGCAAGGGCGTTGGCACTGCGCTGATGCACGCACTCATCTCGCACGCAGATCAGGAAGGCCTCGCGGTCAGCCTCCACGTCGAGCCCTTAAACCCGGCGATGCGCTTGTATCGTCGCCTCGGATTCGTCGAAGTGGAAACACGCGGCTACTATCTTTTCATGGAGCGCCGCAGCAGCCACGTCTAATTGAAGATCACCTCATAACGGGCATGCGAGGCATCGCGCGAGATCGGAACGATGAAAAGATCCAGTCGGCCGTGCAGTGGATGCAGCACCGGATAGATCGCCTGCGCAAGCACGGGCGTCGCGGGGCCCTCGAGCACGATCGCGAAGGGCGCGGCGCGCGGGGAGCGGGCAGGCAGGTCGCGCGTTTCCACCACAGACATTGGTATGTTGTGGCCCTCGCATTCGATCTGAAGTGCCCCGGCGGCCAGCTCGGTGAAATCCTGTCGTTTGAGTAGATCGATCATCGTTGCTGTCGTTTCAAAGCGGCGATTATCGGCGAGCCCCGCACCATTCTTCTTGTTTGCATCGCGCATCACCCCATAGAATCCACCGATGAGCAGAATCGATCGACGCACCTTCCTTTCCCTTGGCACCGGCACTGCCGCCATCGCGCTGTTGCCCCTTTCAGGATGCGGAGGCGGGAGTGAAGACGACGCGCCGTCGCTGAGCGTGCTGGACACGGCGCAAGAGCCCATGCGCGCCACCTTGAACGCGCCGCAGTTCCAGGCACTCGGCCGATCGCACTCACTCGTCATCACAGGCAATGACGGACGCCAACGGCGCTATGGCGGCGTGGGCGCGTCAAGAGGCAAGTTCAACTTCCCGGCCGGCGTGGCCGTGGTCAACGGGCTGGGCTACGTGGTCGAGACGGGGAACCATCGCGTGCAGGTATTCGATATCAACGGCACATCGCTCGGCTTCATCGGCGAAGGCGAGCTGTTGTATCCGGGCGGCATCACCGCCGGACAAAATGAAATCTTCGTCTCCGATTCGCGGCATGCACGCATCGTGAGCTTCACGCTCGACGGCAAAGTCAAGCGCGTGATCGGCACCGCTATTCTCAGCGCACCGCGCGGGCTCGTCGTGGCGGGCACCAGCGTGCTGGTCGCGGACACGGGCCTGCGCAAAGTGCTCAGGCTCGGTTTCGACGGGCGCGTGCAGGGCGAGTTAGGCACCGGCTGGGTGCTTCCCTGGGACGTGGCGACCGACGGCAAGAATGCTTACGTGGCCGACGCCTCGCGCAACGAGATTGGCGTGTTCACGTTGTCCGGCAAACAGCTCCCCAGCCTTCCTCTTACATTCGCGCCCGCCAACGTGGCGTTCAGGAGCGGAGCGTTGCAGGTGACGCCGCAAGGTTGAAGAGCGCTGCTGCGCGCTTCAACGCCACACAGCAGCATAGACCCGCATCCAGTTCAGCCCCAGGACCTTGCGCACATCGTCCTCAGTGAAGCCGCGTCGCAGCAGCGCTGCAGTGAGATTCATCATCCGATCGGGCGTCTCGATGCCCTCCGGGTAGTAATACGGCGGCTCCGGATAAGACTCCGCGCTCCACACACCCATCGCCACTCTCGCGGCAAAAGCTTTCGTCGCTGCTTCATCGTTTGAAAACGGGTGCTGGCCCAAGTAATAATCGATCCCCAACCCAACGTGGTCGATGCCGACGACATCGGCGATGTGCGCGATGTGATCGATGAACTGATCCAGCGACGGGTGCTTTGAATCGGCGACGAAGTTCGGAAACCCGACCACGCCGATCACACCGCCAGTGCCTGCGATCGCCCGGTACAGTTCGTCGGGTACATTGCGCGGAATGTCACGCACGGCGCGAGCGTTCGCGTGCGAAATGATCACCGGCGCTCGCGAACACTCGACGGCATCGAGCGTCGTACGCAGCCCCGTGTGTGCGCAGTCCACAATGATCCCGGTGTCGTTCAACCTACGTACAACGGCCTTTCCATACCTGCTGAGCCCCGCGTCGCCGGGCTCCTCGATCCCATCACCGACGTGGCAGCGACGGTTGTAGGTGAGTTGCACGATCCGCAGCCCGAGAGCATGGTACGCATCGATGATGTCCACACTGCGATCGAGCACCTCCGTCCCCTGGAAGTGGAGGATGATCCCAATCTTGCCCTCTCGCTTCGCGGCCTCGATGTCCGACGCCGTGCGCACCAGCAGCAAGTCGGCGCGTTCTCGCGCGCGCCGATGCCAGTAGCCGAACTGCAGAATCGCATCCGCACTCGTGCCGGTGTTCGCCCGGATGGTTGGAGCCACGGCCGTGAATCCGCCTGCCTGGTACAGGCCCAGATGGGTGTCGTCCTCCATCAGCAGCGGACAGGTGGCGTCGATGACGATGGCATCGCGATGCAGCGCTTCGTGCTGTGTGCTCATGAATTACTCCTTTTCCTTCGGGATCTTTGCATCACGCACTACCATGTCCCACTTCTTCTTTTCTGCCAGCAAGAATTCGTGGAACGCCCTGGAAGAAGCGTCGATGTTCGGCTCGCCACCGATGGCCTCGAGCTGGGCAACGACGGCTGGATCCTTCACGGCCGCTTCGAGCGCCTTGCGCAGCTTCTCGGTGATGGCAGCCGGTGTACCCTTCGGCGCGGCGAGGCCGAGCCAACTCGTCGCCTCGAACCCCGGCAGGCTTTCGGCGGCCGCCGGCACGTTCGGAAACGCATCATGCCGCCGTGCCGATGTGATGGCCAGCGCGCGCACCTGCCCCGCCTTGATCTGAGCGGTGGCTGCGGGCAGTGAGGCGAACATCATGGAGATCTGGCCGCCAATCGAGTCGCTCGCCGCTTGGCCGCCGCCCTTGTAGGGCACGTGCACCGCGTCGACGCCTGTGCGCAGTTTGAACCACTCCGTGATCAAATGCGGCGAGCTGCCCACGCCATACGAGCCATAAGACAGCTTGCTGTTGGGCTCCTTGCCCGCCTTTACGATGTCCGCGACATTCTGGAACGGCAGCCTTGCGCTGGTTACCAGCACGAAGGGATAGGAGATCAGCTTGGAGACGAGTGCGAAATCTTCGATGGGATCGAATGGCATTTTCTCCACCATGGCCGGCGTGAAGGAATGCAGGCTTCCCGACATCACGATCAGCTGGTAGCCATCCTTGGGACCGCGCAGAACCGATTGCGTCCCGATGTAGCCGTTCGCCCCTGCCCTGTTATCGACCAGGAAGGGTTGGCCAAGGATCTCCTGCAGCTTCTTCGCGAAGATGCGGGCTGTCACGTCCGTCGTTCCCCCGGCGGGCGAAGGCACGACCAAGGTCACGGGGCGCGCGGGATACGCGTCTTGCGCTGCCGCGGGCAGGGCGAGCAAAGTTGCGAGCAAAAGGAGCGTCGAGGAAATAGAGCTGCGCATGGAACTGTCCGGTTAGCGTTCAGCGGTCACACCGGATGCCTTGACGATGCGCTCCCACTTCTGCGCTTCAGCATCAATGAAAGATGCGAACGCCGCGGGGGGGCGCGCGTCGATGGCGGTGTAGCCCGTCTTCAGGATTTTTTCCTGAGTGGCGGGCTCCTGGAGCACGTTCCGCAGGGTTGCATAGAGCTTGTCGACGATCTCCCGCTTGCCACCGGCGCGCACCGCCACCCCGTGCCACTGAACGGCGCCGACGTTCGGAAACCCTTGCTCGGCGAAGGTGGCGATACGCGGCAGGTCCGCGGCGCGCGCGGTGCCGCCGATCGCCAGGGCCTTGGCGTTGCCGGCCTTCACGTGCGTCGCGGAGGTGAAAGCACTGGCGAGCGTCAAATCCACGTGACCGCCCAGCGTCGCGTTGGTCGCCGGCGAAGCACCCTGGAAGGGGATGAAGTTGAAGGGGATGCCGGTCTCGGCCTTGATCAGCTCACCGTACATGTGCGCCACGCTGCCGACGCCCCAGGTGCCAAAGGAGAACGGTTGCTTAGATGCGGCCGCCGCTGCGCGAAGCTCCTGAAGATTGTTGTAGCGAAAACCGGAGGACGACATCAGCACCAGTGGCAGAAAGCCGACCAGCGTCAGGGGATCGAAGTCCTTGGTCGAGTAACCAGGGTTGCGATACAGCGAAGGATTGATCCCGAGGTTGTCGAGTGTGACCATGATCATGGTGTAGCCGTCGGCCGGCTGCTTGGCCGCGTACTCGCTGCCGAGGATCATGTTGGCGCCCGGCTTGTTTTCCACGACGACGGGCTGCCCCAGGCGCTGCGACAGCCGGTCGGCCAATACGCGGCCGGTGTTGTCGGTGCCGGAACCTGCCGCGAAGGCATGCACCATCTTGATGGGTTTGGACGGGTATACGTCCTGCGCCCGAGCCATCGGCCAAGCCAATGCACCTGCAGAGGCGCTTGCAGCGAAGAGAACTTGCCGACGCGTGAAGTTCTGGGATGGGAATGAATGGGTCTTCATTGATCAGTGCTCCGATTGTTGGTGACGAGGGGAAGTAGCCGCTTTGTTGTGCATGCCGTAGCGCTCGAACCGCGCCGGTGAGAACGCGTCGATGGGCACCAGCGGCAGATCTCCATCGAGCAGGGACCCCACCAGCTTGCCTGTTATGGGCCCCAGCGTGAGGCCAAGGTGGCCGTGCCCGAAGGCTAAGAAAGCGTTGGACACTTTGGGTGCGGGGCCGATGAC
>JAQZBU010000249.1 GCA_029237735.1 Ramlibacter sp.
TGAAGAAGCGGATGAGCATGGTTATTGCCGGCCGGTACGCCGATTGAGAAACGCCAGCTGCTCGAACAGGTGCACATCCTGCTCGTTCTTGAGCAGCGCGCCGTGCAACACCGGGATCACCTTCTTCGGGTCGTCGCCGCGCAACACCTCGGGCGGAATGTCCTCCGCCACCAGCAGCTTGATCCAGTCGAGCAGCTCCGACGTCGAGGGCTTCTTGCGCAAGCCCGGCGTGTCGCGGACATCGAAGAACGACTTCAGCGCTTCCGCCAGCAGGTCCTTCTTCAGGCCCGGATAGTGGACGCGAACTATCTTCTCCATGGTCGCGGCGTCGGGGAACCGGATGTAGTGAAAGAAGCAGCGGCGCAGGAAGGCGTCGGGCAGCTCTTTTTCGTTGTTGCTGGTGATCAGGATGATCGGCCGGTGCCGCGCCTTCACCACTTCGCGCGTCTCATGCACGAAGAATTCCATGCGGTCGAGTTCGCGCAGCAGGTCGTTCGGAAATTCGATATCGGCCTTGTCGATTTCGTCGATCAGCAGCACCGGCTGCACCGCGGAGTCGAACGCCTCCCACAAACTACCCTTGATGATGTAGTTGCGGACGTCGCGCACCTTCTCCTCGCCTAGCTGCGAATCGCGCAGGCGCGAGACGGCGTCATACTCGTAAAGGCCCTGGAGCGCCTTGCTGGTCGACTTGATGTGCCATTCGAACAGTGGACGACTCAGCGAGCGCGCAATCTCGGCGGCGAGCTGGGTCTTGCCCGTGCCCGGCTCACCTTTGATGAGCAGCGGCCGTGCCAGCGTGACCGCGGCATTCACGGCCATCATGAGGTCGGGTGTGGCGACGTAGCTGTCGGTACCGGCGAATCGTGGCTGGTTCATGCGCCGAGCTTATCGCGCCGGGTGGCGAAGGCCACCACCCGGGGCGTTCAACGGTCTCTCAGGTCTTCGGGGCCACCGGCGGATCCGCGGTCAGAGCGAACTTCACCTTGAACTTGAGTTCGCCTCCACGACCTTACCCTGCGCATCGACGTCCACCTCGATGAGCACCAAAGCCGTCACCATCGCCTGTTTGGCGGCTTCCGGATAAAACCGGTCGGGATCGGGAGCACGGACAATCTGCACGGCCGTGCCCGAGTCCGCCGGCGCCGAGGGCTCGGCCGCCAGTGGCGTTGGACCCTGCGCGAGGGCGCCGGTGGTGCTCGCGGCGAGGAACATGGCCGGTATCACCGCGGCGAACGCGGACCAACGCGCAAATCGCGACAGTTCAGTTCCGGGTGGAGTACGCGCAATCAGGCGCTCGATGCGGCCTGGAACATTCGATTCGGCGACGGACATGGCAACGCTCCTGGAGTTGGGTTGACGGGCGAAATCGAGCAGTAATGCGGCGTAGGCGATCGGATCGTGACGCGCGGCGACCACAGCGTCATCGCTGGTGGTTTCGGCGAGAATTTCGAGGCGGCGCCGCAAGCACCACGCCATCGGGTTGAACCAGAAGACGGCGGCATGTAGTTGCGCCAGCCAGGACCAGTAGCCATCGTGCGACCGCACGTGGGCGCGCTCGTGGGCCAGCACCGCCTGGCGCTTTTCAGCGGGCCAGTGTTCCCAATCGTGCGGCAGCAGGATGACGGAGCCGAAAGTGGCGGGGCTGCGCACGCGCGAAGTGATACGCACGTCGTCCCGCTCCGTCGACGCAGGAGCGCGCGCCGCGACACGCCACAGGCCGATGAGGCCGGCGGCGAGGCGGCCGAGCAGCAGCAGGGCTACCAGCAGGTAGATAGAGAGGAACACGTCGGCGAACGAGATGTCGCCAGCCTCTGCGGCGTTCTCCGGCCAGGCCGATGCGGACATCGAGCCGCCAACGGTCAGGACCAGGGGCAATTCGAGCGTGGTCGTGACCGTGGGCGCCAGGCCCGAAAGCATCAGGAGCGGCATCGCCAAGCCGGCGACCAACAACAGACGCCAGGCCAGCGCCTCGACGTGCGGATTGCAGACGCGCACCAGGCGCAGTGCGAGCCAGGTGGCCGCGCCCAGCAGCACGAGGCGCACCGCGGTACTCACCAGGATGGCCAGCATCATTTTTTCTTTTTCCTGGCGCCCTCGCCCGCCGCCTGCGCGCGCGCAATTTTCTCCGCGAGGCGCTGAAGTTCTTCGCTGTCGACGATGCGCGCATCGACCAGCCCGACGAGCACTTCCTCGACCGACCCGCTGCAGAAACGGTCGACGATGCGTTTCACGGCTCTCGCGGCGGCGCGGCCGCGCGTGTCGGCGGCCTCGTAGACGAAGGTGCGCTGATCGACGCGATGCGTGAGATGGCCCTTGGCTTCGAGCCGCTTCAGCACAGTCCGCACGGTGGATTCCTTCAGTGGCCGGCTCAGCGCCTTTTGCACTGAATCCGCGGTGGCAGTGCCCTGGGACCAGACCAGGTGCAGTACCTCGCGCTCCAGGTCACCCAGGTCGGAAACGTTATGCGGCATTGGCGCTACCCCTTGTAATGCTACACACGGTAGCACTACAGTCGGGCGCACTGCCAGTTCTTTTTTCGAGAAGTTTCGTCAGGGCTTGAGTACGAGCTTGTGCGCCACGGATCCCGGCAGGAATGGCGTGGCTTCACCCGATGCCCAATCCTCGAATCCGCTGCGATAGAACGGCGATAACGGGTGCCCCGACGGTCCGCCGGGCAGCACCAGGTAACCATCGCGCTCGCGTCCCGGCGAGACCGCGAAGCGCTCGGAGGCGCCGAACGCGCCGTCCTGGACCCGCGGCATGTGGTTGTCGCCGGGCAGCTGCATCGTCGGCATGTCCAACAGGCGCGAGAGCAACGGGATCGCACGCGACAGCGGATGCTGCACACGCACGGGCTCGAGATCGCCATAACGGCAGGCTTCGAGACTGCCGCAGGCCGTGCCCAGTTCTTCGAGCGTGGCATCC
>JAQZBU010000250.1 GCA_029237735.1 Ramlibacter sp.
AGCACGACGCCGACAATGAGCGCCAGCACGACCTGGCCGAAGAGGGAGCGGAAGAACTTGGGCATTGCGGACTCCGGTGGGGGTTGGGGGAGCAAGCCCGAATGCTCACAAGGCTTGCATACAAGCAATGTAGGCAAGAAGAAGCGAAACCTGCTCAGGGTATTCCCGAGTTATTACCGCAGGCAAAAGTGAAAACTGATGCACCCGAGTTGTCATCCCACCAGCTGTCATCCCGGACTCCGGTTGTCATCCCGGACTTGATCCGGGATCCAGGGGTTTGGCGCGGCACGATGGATTGCGGGTCGAGCCCGCAATGACGGCAACCGGGCTCAGGTGAGCAGGTCGCGCAGCGTCCGCGCGATGACCTTCGTCGCGCGGCGCAGGTCTTCGAGGTCCAGCCGCTCGTCCGAGCGCTTGGCATTGGATTCCAGCACCGTTCGCGGCCCCGCGCCGTAAATGACGCCGGGGATGCCGGCTTCGGCATACAGGCGCACGTCGGTGTACAGCGGCGTGCCCATGGCGGGGATGGCCTCGCCGAAAATTGCCTCGCCATGCTTCTGGATGGCCTCCACCAGTGGCTGGTTGCCAGGCAGCGGACGCATGGAATTGGCCAGCAGCAGGCGCTTGATTTCCACCGTGATGCCGGGACACAGCGCCGCGGCATCCGCGATGACGCGCCGGATGTCCGCTTCGACCTGCGTGGGCGTCTCCTCCGGAATCATGCGGCGATCCAGCTTGAACACCACCTTGCCGGGCACGACGTTGGTGTTGGTCCCGCCCTCGATGCGCCCCACGTTGAGGTAGGGGTGCGTGATGCCGGGCACCTTCGATGTGATCGACTTGTACAGCTCGTTTTGCGTGTACAACGCGTCCAGGATCCGCACCGCGCCCTGGAGCGCATCGACACCCGTATGCGGGATCGCGGCGTGCGCCATCTTGCCGTGCACCGTCACTTCCATCTGTAGGCAGCCGTTGTGCGCGGTGACGACCTCGTAGCTGAAGCCGGCCGCGATCATCAGGTCGGGCTTCGTGAGCCCGTTGCGCAGCAGCCAGCCGGGGCCCATCTCGCCGCCGAATTCCTCGTCGTAGGTGAAGTGCAGTTCGACGCCGCCCTTCCGCTTCGCCTGCAGCGACTCGAGCGCCCGCACCGCGAACGTGAAGCTCGCGAAGTCGCTCTTGCTCACCGCGGCGGCGCGGCCGTAGATCTTGCCGTCCACGACCTCGCCGCCATAGGGGTCGTGGCTCCAGCCCTCGCCGGGTGGCACCACGTCGCCGTGCGCGTTGAGCGCGATCGTGGGGCCCTCACCATAGCGGCGGCGCACGATGAGGTTGGTGATCGATTCCATGCCGTACGCGCGCACGTCGGCCAGCGGCACGGGATGTCTCTCGGCCTCGAAGCCGAACATGTGCAGGAGCTCGGCGGTGCGTTCCGCGTGCGGCGCGTTGTCGCCGGGGGGCGTGTCGGTGGGAACGCGGATCAGCTCCTGCAGGAAGCGCACTTCCTCGTCGAAATTGACATCGACCCAGGCGTCGAGTTTGTCGTAGTCGGTCATCGTTGGATTTCTTGTGCAAGGTTCTCGAGGAGGCGCTGGAAAGCCTCCACCCCGAGCTGGATGTCGTCGCTGGTTGAGCTCTCCAGCGGGTTGTGGCTGATGCCCGAGTTCTGTCCGCGCACGAAGAGCATGGCTTGCGGCATCACCTCGTGCAGCTTCATCGCGTCGTGCCCTGCGCCGCTGGGCATGCGGTACAGCGGGACGCCGAGCGTGTCAACGGCACGCTCCCAGCGTTGCTGCCATTCGGGCGCGCTCGGCGCGGCGGAGGCGCGCATGGTTTCCTCGGCGGTAAAGCGCAGGCCGCGGCGCTCGCAGATAGCCTTCAGTTCCGCCAGCACGTCGGCGGTCAGGGCGTCGCGCTGCGGGTTGTTGGGCGCGCGCAGGTCCAGCGTGAACTGGCAGCGCCCCGGCACGACGTTGGTTGATCCGCCGGGAACCGTCCAGATGCCGATGGTGCCAACCGAGTCGCCGTCCCTGGCCGCGCGCTGCTCCACGAAGAGCGCCAGCTCGGCGACGGCGGAGGCGGCATCGCGGCGGCGGTTCATTGGCGTGGTGCCGGCGTGGCTGGCCATGCCAGATAGTCCGCGGGGTTGCGCTGGAGCTTGGGGATGTCGTCCACGCACAGGCCCGCATGCTGCATCGCCTCGCGCATGGTGACGCCGTCGGCGTCCTTCTGGTCCAGCCACTGCGGGTTGAAGTGGCCGGTGAGCGCGCCCGAGCCCAGGAAGGTGGCCTTGTAGCGCTGGCCTTCCTCTTCCGCGAAGCCAATCACTTCGATGTTGAACGGCAGGCGCTTGCCCTGGCGCGACAGCTCGCGCACGCAGGCCATCGGCGTGAAGATGCCCAGCCGCCCGTCGTACTTGCCGCCGTTGCGCACCGTGTCGTAATGCGAGCCTGTCATGAGCGTCTTCGCGCCTTCGGCCGCGGCCTTGTAGCGGCCCACGACGTTGCCCACGGCATCGACCCGGACTTCATCGAACCCGCAATCGCGCATCCAGTGCGAGATGCGCTGCGCGCAGGCGCGGTGGGCATCGGTGAGGTAGGTGACAGTAAGCTGCCCCTTCTCGGCAAACCCCGGATCACTGTGCTGCGCGAGCGTCTCGTGCCAGTCCCACACCAGGTTGCCTAACGCGGGCTCGGCGCCGGACTTGTCGTTCAGCCGGAGCTCGGCGATGCGGTGGACATTGCGCAGGCATTCGGCCAGCTCGAAATCGCCCGGGTTGTCCACCCTGCGCTCGAAAGTCTCGATGATCTCCCGCCGTGTCAGCCCGGCGCCGCGCGGCCCGCGCACGGCGAGGATGAACGGAAAGCCGAACTTGGCGTTGTAGTCGGCGTTGAGCTTCTGGATCTTCTCGAACTCCCAACAGAGTCAGCTGCGCGTCGCGCCCGGCCTCGGCGACGATGCGTGCCATCGCGTGCTTCAGGTGGGCCAGGGAGCGGAAGGGGCGTTGCGCGAGCGCGGCTTGCGCGATCCATGGCGAGTGTTCGTACAGGCCGTCCAGCAGCCGGGCGGCTTCGGCCGGCGGCGCAGTGTTGAGTTGGTCGAGCGTGATCACGGTCAGCCTTGATAAGGGTG
>JAQZBU010000169.1 GCA_029237735.1 Ramlibacter sp.
ACCACGATGCCGGACAGAGTGACGCGGCCTTCGCGCGACTCCACTTGCACGTCGACGTCCTGCGTCGATGGGTTGGCCTTGAGCGCGGCGCGCACGCGCGCGCTCAGCGCCAGGCCCTCGAGGATGGAACGCGACTCGGTCGTTTCCTGGAACTCGGGCCGGGCCGCCAGCGCGAGGATCTGCTCGACGCAACCGTCCACCGAAATGCGCTCCGTGTTCAGCACCATGTCGTAGAGCAGGGGGTCGCCCCAGGTCACGCCGAACTGCGCGTTCATGCGGGAGGCGTGCGCCGCATCGCTGCGCCGGACTTCCGATTCCGCCGCGTCGCGCTCCTCGGTGCCCAGGTGGTTCATCACCCAGTCGACACGCTGGTCGAACGGGCGCGTCACCCGCACGCGCACCACGTGCCGCACCGGCCGCAAGAGGCAGGTGGCGCCCCAGCCGCGCAGCACCACGTTGCCGCGGACGGCCTGCGCGAACACTTCCTCGGCCGTGTACAGCGCCACCCGGTCCTTGTCGGTCGACAGGCGCTCGACCAGTCCGGCCTTGCCTTCGCGCAGGCGGCGGATCAGGCTGGCCGGCACCTGCATCCTGCCGGCGACGTTCTCGACGACTTCGTTGCGCATGACGGCAAGCTGCGAGGACTCCGCCAGGCGCAGCGCGACGTCCTTGGCCAGCGAGCCCATCTCCTGGGTCAGTGCGATGACGGGCATGGTGTGCTCCTCAGTCGACCGGTTGTTCCGCATTGAACGCGGGGGGCTTGGGCGGCCGCACCTTGGCGATCACGCGGGCGATGAGCGGCCAGAACAGCAGCAGCAGGGCGAGGCCGGTGATGCCGCCCACCAGCGGGTTGGCCACCATGATCGACATCTGCCCCTGCGACATCAGCATCGACTGGCGGAAGGCGTCTTCCGCCTTGTCCCCCAGCACCAGCGCCAGCACCAGCGGCGCCAGCGGGTAGTCGAGCTTCTTGAAGACGTAGCCCATGACGCCGAACCCCAGCATCAGCCAGATGTCGAACATCGCGTTGTGCACGGTGTAGGCGCCGATCGCGCAGACCACGATGATGACCGGCGCGATGATCGAGAAGGGGATGCGCAGGATCGACGCGAACAGCGGCACGGTGGTGAGCACCACGATCAGGCCGACCAGGTTGCCCAGGTACATCGACGCGATCAGGCCCCAGACGAAGTCCTTCTGCTCCACGAACAGCAGCGGTCCGGGCTGCAGGCCCCAGATCAGCAGGCCGCCCAGCAGCACGGCGGCGGTCGGCGAGCCGGGGATGCCCAGCGCCAGCATCGGCAGCAGCGCGGCGGTGCCGGCGGCATGCGCCGCGGTCTCGGGCGCGACCACGCCCTCGATCTGGCCGGTGCCGAACTTGGCGCCGTCCTTCGACATCTTCTTGGCCAGGCCGTAGCTCATGAACGAGGCGGGCGTCGCGCCGCCGGGGGTGATGCCCATCCAGATGCCCACGAGCGAGCTGCGCACCGACGTCATCCAGTACTTCGGCAGCTGCTTCCAGGTCTCGAACACCACCTTCGGGCTGATCTTGGCCGACTTGCCGGAAAATGCCAGGCCTTCTTCCATCGACAGCAGGATCTCGCCGATCCCGAACAGGCCGATGACCGCGATCAGGAAGTCGAAGCCGCGCATCAGCTCCTCGAGCCCGAAGGTCAGGCGCAGCTGCCCGGTGACGGTGTCCATGCCGACGGCGGCCAGCGCGAAGCCGATCGCCATGGAGGCGAGGATCTTGAAGGGCGAGCCCTTGCCCATGCCGACGAAGCTGCAGAAGGTGAGCAGGTACACGGCGAAGAACTCGGGCGGCCCGAAGCGCAGCGCGAACTTCGCGACCAGCGGCGCCAGGAAGGTGATCATCACCACGGCGACGAAGGCGCCGATGAACGACGAGGTGAACGCCGCGGTCAGCGCGGCGCCGGCCTGCCCCTTCTGCGCCATCGGGTAGCCGTCGAAGGTGGTGGCCACCGACCACGGCTCGCCCGGGATGTTGAACAGCACCGAGGTGATGGCGCCGCCGAACAGCGCGCCCCAGTAGATGCAGGACAGCATGATGATCGCCGAGGTGGGCGACATCGAGAAGGTGAGCGGCAGCAGGATGGCGACGCCGTTGGCGCCGCCGAGGCCGGGCAGCACGCCGATGAGGACGCCGAGCGTGATGCCGACGAACATCAGCAGCAGGTTCATCGGCGTCAGGATGACGCTGAAGCCGTGGAAGAGGGCGTTGAGTTCGAGCATGTCAGTACCCCAGGAAGTCGAGCGGCTTCAGCCAGCCCTTGTACAGGGGAATCTTGAACCAGACTTCGAACAGGACGAAGAAGAACACCGCGATGGCGAGGCCCAGCACGATGCTCTTCACCTTGGAGAACTTGCCCAGGATGATCATGAAGCCGGCGATGTAGACGGCCGACGCCACGTAGATGCCGAACACCTGGATCGCCAGGACGTAGAACGCCGCCGGGATCAGCACCGACAGCACCCGCCGGATCTGCTCGCCGTCGACGAAGATGTCGTGGTTGCGCTTCTTGCCCAGCAGCGCCTGGTACAGCGTGCCGGCGCCGGAGATGCAGAGGATCAGGCCGATGTAGAAGGGAAAGTAGCCGGCGCCGGGACCGTCGGTGGTCCAGCCGGAGCCGAGCTTGCGGCTGCCGAACAGCACGACCAGTCCGAAGATGACGACGAGGGCGGCGACCGCGGCCTCGACGGCGAAAGTGGGCACGCCCGTGCGCTCAGGGGCGACGCCCTCCTGGGGGGAATCCATTGCGCTTGTCTCCTGCCGTGACACCGGCTGGTTGGGGGGAATCGCGACGCCAGGGCGGCGCGCCCCGCCGGAACGGGGCGCGCGCCGGGGGTCAGTTGGCCAGGAAGCCGGCTTCCTTCATCAGCTCGCGGTGCCGCTGTTCGGCCGAGCCGAGCCACTTGACGAAGTTCTCGCCGTCCATGGCGGTCTGGGTGAAGGCGCCCTTCTCGGGCGTGCCGCGCACCTTCTTCAGCAGGTCCAGGTAGAAGGCGGTCTGCTCCTTGGTCACGCCGGCCGGCATGAAGATGCCGCGCAGCATGGTGTACTCGGTGGGCACCCCGGCTTCCTTGCAGGTGGGAACGTCACCCCACGCCTGCGTATCGGTGATCTTGGTCTTGTAGGCCAGGCGGTTGGCGTCGAACACGCACAGGGCGCGCAGCTTGCCGGCGCGCCACTGGGCTACCGCTTCGGCCGGGTTGTTCACGCTCGAGTCGACGTGGCCGCCCACGAGCTGCACGGCGACTTCGCCGCCGCCCTTGAACGGGACGTAGATGAACTTGGTGCCGGTGGCCTTCTCGATGCCGACGGTGAGGATCTGGTCCTCCTGCTTCGAGCCTGTTCCGCCCATCTTCATCTTGCTCGGGCCGGCGGCCTTGACCGCGTCGAAGTATTCCTTCGCGCTCTTGTACGGCTTCTCGGCGTTCACCCACAGCACGAAGTTGTCCAGCGCCATCATCGTCACCGGCGTCATGTCGCGCCAGTTGAAGGGCACGCCCGTGGCCAGCGGCGTGGTGAACAGGTTGGACAGGGTCACCACCAGCTTGTGCGGGTCGCCCTTGGCGTTCTTGACGTCGAGGAAGCCCTCGGCGCCGGCGCCGCCGGACTTGTTGACCACCACCAGCGGCTGCTTCATGAGGTTGTGCTTGACCACGATGCCCTGGATCAGGCGCGCCATCTGGTCGGCGCCGCCGCCGGTCCCCGCGGGCACCACGAATTCCACCGGCTTGGTCGGTTCCCACGCTGCCTGCGCGGCCGGGGCCGCGAACAGGGTGGCTGTGGCCAGTGCTGCCGTCACGGCCGACACCAGGGTCCTGAGGTTCGCTCGTTTCGTCATCGCGTTGTCTCCTACGTTGAAATACACCGCGCGCACGACCTGCTTTTCGGCCATGTCTTCGCGGAGCCGCACGACGATGCTCCGACGAAGGTGGCTGCTTGTCTCTTGACTGCGGTCAAGTTTGCGGAATTCAGGAGGGCTTTCAGGGTTTGTCCGGAGAGTGGCGCGCACCGTCCGCGAAAAACAGGTCGTCCGGCTACCTCGTCCGCAGCGAGGCCGCTGCGCCGGCCTGCGCGCGCCCTGCCTGCATGGCCGCGTAGCAGCGCTGCTTGGTGCTCTCCACGGCCTCCGCCAGGAAGTCGGCGTCGTAGGCGCGCAGCAGGTGGGGATGTTCACGCTCGAGGTAGGCCTGCACGCGCTGGCGCGATCCGGCCGGAAGGCGGGCGAAGGTCTCGGCGTCCCAGCTCCAGTTGAGGCCGAGCTCGTCGAAGGCGGAGTTGTAGGCGAGGCGCTGCGCCTCGGCGTGCTGGTCTTCGAGGCGGGCATCTAGGCGCCATCGACGATAAATGACAGTCAAACTATTTGATGGAAAGCATTCGCCATTGGTTATAGTGCCGGACATGCGCAACGCAACCTTGAGGCAGCTGAAGGTGTTCGAGGCGGTGGCTCGCCACCGCAGCTTCTCGCGGGCCGCCGAGGAGCTGCACCTCACGCAGCCCGCGGTGTCCACCCAGGTGCGCAAGCTGGAGGACCACGCGGGCCTGCCGCTGTTCGAGCAGCTCGGCAAGAAGATCCACCTCACGCCGGCCGGCGCGCAGATGCTGCAGTCCAGCCGCGAGATCATCCAGAAGTTCAAGGAAGCCGAGGAGGCCATGGCCCAGTACAAGGGCGTCTCCGGTGGCCAGCTGAACGTGTCGGTGATCAGCGCGGGGGACTATTTCTTCCCGCGGCTGTTGGTGGAGTTTGCGCAGCGGCATCCGGGCGTCACGCTGAACTTCGGCGTGTGCAACCGCGAGGAGCTGCTGGCCCAGCTGGACGCCAACCAGACCGACCTGGCCGTGATGGTGCGGCCGCCGCTCGATGCCGACATGGTGGCCGAGCCCTTCGCGCCGCACCCCTACGTGATCGTCGCGGCGCCCACGCATCCGCTGGCGGGCAAGAAGCGCATCCCCGCCGCGCGGGTGGTGAAGGAGCCGTTCGTGGTGCGCGAGAAGGGCTCGGACACGTGGAACTCGATGCAGGAGGCGTTCGGCGAGCGCATCGGCGACGTCAACGTGGGCATGGAGATCAAGAGCACCGAGACCATCAAGCAGGCGGTGATGGCAGGCATGGGCGTGAGCTTCCTGTCGGCGCACACCATCAGCCGCGAGCTGCAGGCGCGCAGCATGGTGGTGCTGGACGTGGTGGGTTTCCCGCTGATGCTGAACTGGTACGTCGTCCACCGCCACACCAAGCGCCTGCCGCCGGTGGCGCAGGCCTTCAAGGCTTTTCTTCTGGCGGATGGGGCGTCGCTCGTCGAGCAGGCGTTGAATGCGGGAGCGGGGGCGCGCAAAGGGCGTTGAAAAACGGGAGCGGGTACCGGACGCAAAAGACGCAAAGGTTACGCAAAGGCCGCAAAAGGACATCCAAAGCAGGAAGTTTTTTGGTTCCCTTTTGCGACTTTTGCGAAACCTTTGCGTCCTTTGCGTCCGGATTTCGGGTTTAACTCTTCGCGCCCAACCCAACGTTTCGAGCGTACTCGCCGGCACCCATCTTCTTGCCGCCCTCCGCCTTCAGCCGCAACACCTCGATCCGACCGCCCTGCGCGTTGATGAAGATCGAGGTGTCGGTCACGGAGGCGATCTCGCCCGGCTTGCCGCGCACGTCGCCATAGGTGCGCACCGGATGCTTGCGCACGTCGTACAGCCAGACCTTCACGCCGCCCAGCACCGTCCACGCGCCCGGCGCGGGGTTGCAGGCCCGGATCAGGTTGTAGACCTGGTCGACGTGCTGGTGCCAATGGACCTGCGCCTCGTGCTCGTGGAACCAGCCCTCGTACGTGGCCAGCGACTCGTCCTGCACGCGCTCCTCGTGCCGGCCCGCGGCCACGAGGTCGGCGGCTTCGAGCAGGCCCGACACGCCCATCGGGAACAGCTTGTTGAAATACAGCTCGCCCAGGGTTTCGTCCGGCCCGATCGGGCAGGACTTCTGCAGGATCACCGGGCCTTCGTCCAGGCCGTCCGTGGGCCGGAACACCGTGATGCCGGTCTCCGTGGCGCCCTGCGAGATGGGCCAGCTGATCGACGACGGCCCCCGATGCCGCGGCAGCAGCGAGGGGTGGAACTGGATCGTGCCCAGGCGCGGGATGTTCACGAACGATTGCGGCGCGAACTGCGTCACGTAGGCCATCACGCCCAGGTCGGCGTCCAGCTCGCGCATCGCGTGCTCCGCGTACGGGCTGCGCAGGCTGCTGAACTGGTAGACGGTCAGGCCGCGGGCCTGCGCCGCCTCGCGCAGCACGTCCGCCTTGGCGCCCGCCTTGTCCGGCTCGCAGAACACGCCGGCGACCTCGTCGCCGCGGGCGAGGAAGGCCTCGAGCACCTGCTTGCCGAACTCCTGCTGGCCGATGAATGCGATTCTCATGGGGGGCGATGGTACGAAATTCGGGAGGGCTGCTTCAGCGAAGCAGGAAATAGGCGGCCAGGCAGTACAGCACCACGGCGAACACCTTCTTCAACGGCTGGATGTCCATGCGGTGCGCGGTGCGCGCGCCCAGGGGCGCCATCACCATGCTGGCCAGGGAGATGATCAGCAGGCCGGGCAGGTACAGGTAGCCGACGGAGCCCGGCGGCATCTGCGGCATGCCCTGGCCGGCCCAGATGTAGCCGAGGGTGCCGGCGAAGGCGATCGGGAAGCCCAGCGCCGCGGACGTGCCGACGGCATCGTGGATCTTGATGTTGCACCACGTCATGAACGGCACCGACACGAAGGCGCCGCCGGCGCCCACCAGCGCCGACAGCACGCCGATCACGTTGCCCACGGCGAACGTCGCCAGCGGCCCCGGCAGGGTGCGGCTCGGCTTGGGCTTGCGATTGAGGAACATCTGCGTGGCGGAGAAGGCCACGAAGATCGCGAACAGGATGCCCAGCCACTTGCCGGGCAGCGCCACGGCGATCTGGGCCCCGAGCAGCGAGCCCACCAGGATGCCCGGCGCCAGCACCTTGACCACCGGCCACAGCACGGCGCCGCGCTGGTGGTGCGCGCGCACGGAGGTGATCGATGTGAAGCAGATGGTGGCGAGCGACGTCGCCACCGCCATCTTGACCGTGTAGTCCGCCGGATAGCCCTTGGCCGTGAGGATCATGGTCACGAACGGCACCATGATCATCCCCCCGCCGATGCCCAGCAACCCCGCCAGGAAACCGGTGCACGTGCCGATCAGGAGCAGTCCGGCAATCAGGAGGGGATCGATCGTTCCCATTCGTTGTAGTTCTTTCGACGGATCGCGCGGAATCACATGCAGCGCGATCCCCCATGAGAAAAGCCCGGCTCCGCCGGGCTTTTCGATCTGATCAGGCCACTCAGAAAAGTCGCTTGCGACTTTTCTGAGTGAAGGAATAGGTGTCTGCGAGCGGTACCGGACCGCATCCTGAACCGGGGTTCAGGTGGGCGAGGTCAACTTGGCGTTGGGTTCATCTGACGCGAGACGATCACGCTCACCAAGCGATGTTCCAAGCCCGGGCTCGAATGAGCATTGGTTCAAGGAAATATAAAGCCCGATACACACTGCAGACGAAGCCATTCTAGGACGCAAATTCGCGGTCTGGTGCAAAGCACCGATGAAGCCACGAAAGAATTCAGGTCTTGACAGGAAGCGACGTAGCTGAACTGTGTTGGCCGACGATCAGAGCAACCGTCCGTCGTCCGCCAGCGCCTGGTCCAGGCGCACCATCAGCTGCGCGAGCCGCACGTCCTCGGCCAGGTTGCGCATGCCGGTGACGGTGCCATCCGGCTGCGCGAAGGATGCGGCGTTCATCGCCGGCGACGCCGAGCGGTCCGCCACGTCGAACGCGAGGTTCAGCGCGGCGAGCACGGCGATGCGGTCGCGCGCCTTCACCTTGCCCGCGTCGCGGATCTTGCACATCGCCGTGTCCACTTTTTCCACGGCTTCGAGCAGGCGCTGCTCGCCGCCGGCAGGGCACCCGAGCAGGTAGCTCTGGCCCATGATCTGCACTTCCAGTTGTTTCATGCGGGGGTGTTGAGGTCCGGAAGGCGTTCGAGCAGCGCGTCGACACGCGAGCGGGCGGCGGACAGGCGCGACTTGAGCGAGTCGCGTTCCTGCGTGAGCAGGTCGACCTGCTCCGCCAGCAGCGCATTGGTGCGTTGCAGCTCCTCGTAGCGCACGAGCAGGCGCTCGACGCGTTCGACGAGAGGGTCGATCTGGGAGCCACTGGCCATGCGGGGAATTGTAGGGTTTTGTTTCGGCGGCCGCTCTACAATCACCGTGTTGGTGCCAGCGGTGTGGTTCACATGCCGCAGTTCAACGGGAAGCAGGAGGAAGGTGCGTGCCCAGCGCGCGTGCCGACCAACCTGCGCTGCCCCCGCAACGGTAAGCGGAGGCATGCGACGTTCGCGCCGCGTGCCACTTCCATCAAGACAGCCACTGGGGCCGCCTGAAACAGCGGCCCTGGGAAGGCGATGGAGGCGACCTCCGCCAGCCCGGATACCGGCCAACGAGGTGGCTGCACGCCTGCGTGCGGCCGTGACGCCCAGGTGCCGGCGGGGAAGCCGGCGAGGGCATGACATCCGGTTTTCCATTTCATGGCTACACACCAGTCCAAAGCGCTCGCCGCCCTCGCGGCCGCAGCTTCCTTCACCCATTGCGCCATCGCCCAGCCCACGCTGGCGGAAGTGGTCGTCACGGCCAGCCGCATCGAGCAGCGCGTCCAGGACGCATTGCCTTCGACGACGCTCATCACGCGGCGGCAGATCGAACAGGCGCAGACCCCCGATCTCGTGACGCTGCTGCGCCGCGTCGCGGGCCTCGACATCGCGCAGGGCGGCGGCGCCGGCAGCGTGTCCAGCACCTTCCTGCGCGGCGCGGAGTCGCGGCACACCCTGGTGCTGGTCGACGGCGTGGCCGTGAACAACCTGAACTTCGGCACCCCGGCGCTGGAGCACCTGCCGCTGGCCGATGTCGAACGCATCGAGATCGTGAAGGGGAATGTCTCCAGCCTGTACGGAAGCACGGCCGTCGGCGGCGTGATCCAGATCTTCACGCGGCAGCCCGGCCCCACGCCGCAGGCGAGCTTCAGCGTGCAGGGCGGCTCGCGCGGGCTGGCGCACGCCACCGGCAGCGGCTCGGTCAAGCTTCCGTCGGGCACGGGCCTGCGCGCCACCGTGGAGGCGTTGCGCGACAACGGCTTCAACATGATCCGGCAGGACCAGCGGCCCGGCACCAACCCCGACCGCGACGGCTACCGGCGCCGGTCGCAAAGCGTGGCCGTCACGCAGGACCTCGGCGCGGACCAGTCGGTCGCATGGACGCTGCGCGACGCCAAGGGCACGATCGGCTTCGACAGCCAGTTCGGGCCCGCGAACCAGGTGGACGAGTCGCGCTTCCACGAGCGCGGTGCCAGCTTGTCCGGCAAGTTCCGCCTGGGCGATGTTCGCGTGAATGCGCTGGCCAGCCGGTCCGAGGACGAACTGGACACCGACCTCACGGCGTTCCCGTTCTTCGTGCATTCGCGCAGCGATTCGGCCCAGGTCGATGCCGAGTGGCAGCTGCGCCCGGGCCACCGCGTGACGGCCGGACTGGAACACACGCGCCAGCGGCTGCGCAGCGACACGGTGTACGACCGGACCGCGCGCACGCTGGTGGGCGGCCGCCTCGGGTATGCGCTGGACACGGCCTCGCACCAGTTGCAGTTGAACGTGCGCCAGGACAGCTACAGCGACTTCGGGTCCGCGACCACCTGGCTGGCCGCGTACGGCTTGCGGTTGACGGATGCCTGGCGCGTCAATGCTTCGGCGTCGACCGGCTTCACCGCGCCCACCTTCAACGACCTCTACTACCCGTTCGGGCTCGGCAACCCGGACTTGCGGCCGGAGCGGACGAAGTCGGCCGAGGTCGGCCTGCAGTACGCGGTGGAGGGGCACGACCTGCGCGCCACCCTGTTCGAGAATCGCTTCACGGACCTGATCGCCAGCGACGCCTTCTTCCGGCGGCTGAACATCGGGCGGGCCCGCACGCGGGGACTGGAGCTTGCGTACCACGGGCGCGTGCTGGGCACGGACATCCACGCGGGCTTCACGCGGCAGGATCCCCGTGACCTGGATACCGACACGCGGCTGCTGCGCAGGGCGTCGACGCTGGCCCAGGTGGCCGTCGCCCGGGAGTTCGGCGGTTGGCAACTGGGCGGGAACCTGCGCTACACCGGACCGCGTGACGACAGCGGCGTTCCCTCGAACAACCGCGTGCGCATGGGGTCGTTCACGCTGCTCGACCTGACCGCTGCGTACCGGGTGTCGTCCGCCTGGAGCCTGTTCGCCCGGGTGGAGAACCTGTTCGACCGGGACTACCAGACGATCTACGGCTACCAGCAGGCCGGCCGGGGCGTATTCGCCGGCGTCAAATGGCAGCCGGGCCTGTGAGCCGATTCGCTATCGTTCGGCCATGACCTTTCTCGCCATCCCGCGCGGCCCGCGCCGCATCGTCTGCCTCACCGAGGAAGCGACGGAATGGCTGTACCTGCTGGGCGAGGAAGAGCGCATCGTCGGCATCTCGGGCTACACGGTGCGGCCGCGCCGGGCGCGCGAGGAGAAGCCGAAGGTCAGCGCCTTCCTCTCCGCGAAGATCGACAAGATCCTGGCGCTGCGGCCCGACTGCGTGTTCGGTTTCTCCGACCTGCAGGCGGACATCGCGGCGGAGCTGGTGCGCAAGGGGGTGCAGGTCACCATCTTCAACCAGCGCAGCGTGGAGGAGATCTTCGCCATGCTGTACCAGGTGGCGGCGATGGTCGGCCGCGCCGACGACGGCCTGCGGCGGCTCGAGACGATGCGCGCGCGGCTGCTGGAGATCGAGGCGGCCGGGCGGGCCTTGCCGCGGCGGCCCCGCGTCTACTTCGAGGAGTGGGACGAGCCGCCCATCAGCGCGATCCGCTGGGTTTCGGAGCTGGTCGGCATGGCCGGTGGTGACGACATCTTTCCCGAGTTGGCGCTGCAGCCCATGGGCAAGGACCGCATCGTCGCCGACGGCGCCGAGATCGTCCGCCGCAATCCGGACATCGTCGTCGGCTCCTGGTGCGGCAAGAAGTTCCGGGCCGAAAAGGTCGCGGCGCGGCCCGGCTGGGGGGCCGTCAACGCGGTGCGCGACCGGCAGCTTTTCGAGATCAAGTCCGCGGACATCCTGCAGCCCGGCCCGGCGGCGCTGACCGATGGCGTGGAGCAGCTGCATCGCATCGTGCTGGAGTGGAGCAGGGCGCATGCGTAAGTGGCTGGCCCTGTTGCTGTTCGCCGGCGCTGCCTGCGCGCACGCGGTGCAGGTCACGGACGACCGCGGCCTGCGCGTGGA
>JAQZBU010000035.1 GCA_029237735.1 Ramlibacter sp.
CGCATCGGTGCAGGCAGCCTTGTGCCGGCTGCTGGCGCGAGCCGCCGGCCATGCCGGTATGGCCGGCGGGCAGGCGATCGACCTGGCCAGCGTGGGCCGTTTCCTGAACGAAGACGAGTTGCGCGAGATGCACCGGCGCAAGACCGGCGCCTTGCTGCAGGGCAGTGTGATGATGGGGGCCGCGTGCGGCGTGGCCGAACCGGCGGCGCTGTCGGCGCTGGCACGCTACGGCGCGGCCGTGGGCCTGGCTTTCCAGGTCGTGGACGATATCCTGGATGTCACCGCGGACTCAGCGACACTGGGCAAAACGGCCGGCAAGGACGCCGCGCACGACAAGCCGACCTACGTATCGCTGCTGGGGCTGGAGCGCTCGGGCGTCTATGCGCAAGAGCTGCTGGGCGAAGCGTTGCAGGCGCTAAAGGCAAGCGGCCTTGCGGACACACAGGCTTTACAGGCACTGGCCATCATGGTGGTCATGCGCGATAACTGAAAACGAAACGACGAAACGATGGCGATGGCCCTGCTGGAAACGATCAACGACCCTGCCGATTTGCGCAAGCTGCCGCGTGCCCAGCTCCAGGCGCTGGCCGGCGAACTTCGCGCTTTCGTGCTGGACAGCGTGTCACGCACAGGCGGTCACCTCAGCTCCAACCTGGGCACGGTTGAACTCACCATCGCGCTGCATTACGTCTTCAACACGCCCTATGACCGCCTGGTGTGGGACGTGGGCCACCAGACCTATCCGCACAAGATTTTGACGGGGCGGCGCGAGCGCATGGGCACGTTGCGCCAGCTTGGAGGGCTCTCGGGCTTCCCGCAGCGCAGCGAGAGCGAATACGACGCTTTCGGCACCGCGCATTCGTCCACCAGCATTTCCGCCGCGCTCGGCATGGCGCTGGCCGCCAAGCACAAGGGCGAGAACCGCAAGGCGGTGGCGATCATCGGCGATGGCGCCATGAGCGCGGGCATGGCCTTCGAGGCCCTGAACAACGCAGGCGTTGCCGAATGCGACCTGCTGGTGATCCTGAACGACAACGACATGTCGATCAGCCCGCCCGTGGGCGCGCTCAACCGCTACCTGGCGCGGTTGCTGAGCGGGCAGTTCTATGCCGCCACCAAGAACGTCGGCAAGAACGTGCTTAAGGTCGCACCGCCCTTGTTCGAATTGGCCAAGCGCTTCGAGGAACACGCCAAGGGCATGATCGTGCCGGCGACGCTGTTCGAGAAGTTCGGCTTCAACTACATCGGGCCGATCGACGGCCACGACCTCGACTCGCTCGTGCCCACGCTTGAAAATATCAAGCACCTGAAGGGCCCGCAGTTCCTGCACGTCGTGACCAGGAAGGGCCAGGGCTACAAGCTGGCCGAGGCCGACCCCGTGGCCTACCATGGCCCCGGCAAGTTCGATCCGGCGGTGGGGATCGTCCCGCCGACGACACCGACCCGGCAGACGTTCACGCACGTGTTCGGCGATTGGCTGTGCGACATGGCCGCCAAGGACCCGCGCCTTGTCGGCATCACGCCGGCCATGCGGGAAGGCTCCGGGCTGGTCGAGTTCGAGAAGCTCTTCCCCGACCGCTACTACGACGTCGGCATCGCCGAACAACATGCCGTCACATTTGCCGCGGGCCTCGCATGCGAGGGGCTCAAGCCCGTCGTCGCGATCTACTCCACGTTCCTGCAACGCGGATACGACCAGCTGGTCCACGACGTGGCGCTGCAGAATCTCCCGGTGGTGTTCGCGCTGGACCGCGCTGGCCTCGTGGGCGCCGACGGTGCAACGCACGCGGGCGCGTATGACATCCCCTACCTTCGCTGCATCCCGAACATGAGCATCGCGTGCCCCGCGGACGAGAATGAGTGCCGCAAGCTGCTCAGCGCGGCCTTCGGGCAAGACCATCCCGTCGCCGTGCGTTATCCGCGTGGCGCAGGCGTGGGCGCCGCTATCGAGCGGGGGCTGCAGCCGTTGCCGTTCGGCAAGGGCGAGGTGCGGCGGTCGCGCATCGGGGCTGCGGAGAATGCGCCACGCGGCGTGGCCATCCTGGCCTTCGGCACGCTGCTTTACCCGGCGCTGGCGGCGGCAGAGCGACTGAACGCCACCGTGGTCAACATGCGATGGGCCAAGCCGCTGGACACCGAGCTGCTGCTGGAAGTCGCGGCGCGGCACGAGGCGCTGGTGACGCTTGAAGAGGGCGCCGTGATGGGCGGCGCGGGCAGCGCCGTCGGCGAGGCCTTGCAGTGGGCCGGTGTCGTGCGCCCGTTGTTGCATCTGGGCCTGCGCGACGAATTCATCGAACACGGTGACCCGGCCAGGCTCCTTGCGTTGCAGGGGCTCGATGTCGCCGGGATCGAGGCATCGATCCGCCAGCGTTTCGGCGACCTCGTCGACCGCATGCCGCCCGCCCTCAAAATCGTGGGTTAACTCCTTCGTGGCGGTGGATTAACACAATCAGTTGGTCCCGTTGGATTTCTGACAAAAGCCTGAGAACCAAAGGT
Organism: Ramlibacter sp.; assembly: GCA_029237735.1. Classification (GTDB taxonomy): domain Bacteria; phylum Pseudomonadota; class Gammaproteobacteria; order Burkholderiales; family Burkholderiaceae_C; genus Ramlibacter. The sequence goes on from JAQZBU010000035.1 coordinate 2,497, forward strand.
TTCCGGGTATTTCTCAAGGGAAAACCCCTGAATACCAAAGTGGGTCAGTTCCTAAAATTGCGAACAGATTGGGGCAAGCATTTAAGTTGTCCCGAATCTTTTGGTATAGCAGTTCAATTCACGCTACAGGAGCGCCCTTCATGGATCGTCGATCACTCATCAAGAATGCCGGCATTGCCGGCGTGCTGGCCGCAGGCGTCGCGCCCGCAGTCCACGCGCAAGCAGCCATTCGCTGGCGTCTTGCCTCCAGCTTCCCGAAGTCGCTGGACACCATCTTCGGAGGCGCTGACGTGTTCGCGGCCAAGGTCAAGGCCATGTCGGGCGGCAAGTTCGAGATCACCACCCATGCCGCCGGTGAACTGATGCCGGCATTCGGCGTTGTGGACGGCGTGCAGCAAGGCACCGTTGAAGTCGCGCACACCGCGCCTTACTACTTCTTCGGCAAGGACGAATGCTTCGCACTCGGTTGCGCCATTCCCTTCGGCCTGAACAGCCGCCAGATGACAGCCTGGATGTACGAAGGCAACGGCCTGAAGCTGATGCGCGAGTTCTACGCCAAGTACAACATGATCAATTTCCCCGGCGGCAACACCGGTGCCCAGATGGGCGGCTGGTTCCGTAAGGAAATCAAGTCCCTCGCCGACATCAAGGGCCTGAAGTTCCGCATCGGCGGCTTCGGCGGCAAGGTGCTGGCACCCCTGGGCGCCGTGCCGCAGAACATCCCCGGCGGCGAAATCTACCAGGCCCTGGAAAAAGGCACGATCGACGCGGCCGAGTGGGTGGGCCCGTACGACGACCAGAAGCTGGGCTTCAACAAGGTGGCGCCGTTCTACTATTACCCCGGCTGGTGGGAAGGCGGCCCGCAGCTGGACTTCTTCATCAACCAGAAGGCCTACGACGGCCTGTCGGCCGAGAACAAGGCGATCGTCGAGTCCGCGGCGGCCGAAGCCCACGTGACGATGCAGGCCCGCTACGACGCGCGCAACCCCGTCGCGCTCAAGCAGCTGGTCGGCGCCGGCACCAAGCTGCGCCCCTTCCCGAACGACGTGATGGCCGCGGCGTTCAAGTCGGCGATGTCGATCTACTCAGACCTCAATAGCAAGAACGAGAGCTGGAAGAAGATCTATGCGGACTACTCGAAGTTCCGCGCCGACCAGAACCTGTGGTTCCGCTTCACCGAGGCCACGTTCGACCGCTTCATGCAATCGCAGAAGCTGTAAGCCGACAGATTCCTTTTTCGGAATTGACAAGCCGCGCCTCGTGCGCGGCTTTTTTTATTTCTTTCGTTTGCTGAATGAAGCTGACGACGCTCGCGGGTAAGTGCTATTTCGTAAGTGACCTGAAAGCCTACGGCGCCGGCACATGCGCATCATCACGCGGCGTTCTTCGAAACGCCAACATCAACGAAGGAGAAACATGGATCGTCGTTCCCTCATCAAGCATGCCGGCATCGCCGGCGTACTGGCCGCCGGCGTTGCGCCGGCCGTGCATGCGCAGGCGGCTATCCGCTGGCGCCTTGCTTCGAGTTTTCCGAAGTCGCTGGACACCATCTACGGCGCGGCCGAAGTGTTCTCGCAGAAGGTCAAGCAGCTCTCGGGCGGCCGCTTCGACATAACCGTACATGCAGCCGGCGAACTGATGCCGGCGTTCGGCGTGGTTGACGGCGTGCAGGCAGGCACAGTGGAAGCAGCGCACACCGCGCCCTACTACTTCTTTGGCAAGGACGAGACCTTCGCCATCGGCGGGGCCATCCCCTTCGGCCTGAACAGCCGCCAGATGAGCGCCTGGACCTATGAAGGCAACGGCCTCAAGCTGATGCGCGAGTTTTATGCCAAGTACAACATGATCAATTTCCCCTACGGCAACACCGGCGCGCAGATGGGCGGCTGGATGCGCAAGGAGCTCAAGAGCGCTGCCGACCTGAAGGGCCTGAAGTTCCGCATCGGCGGGTTTGCGGGCAAGGTGCTGGAGCGCCTGGGCGGCGTACCGCAGAACATCCCGGGCGGCGAAATCTACCAGGCGCTGGAAAAGGGCACGATCGACGCGGCCGAATGGATTGGCCCCTACGACGATCAGAAACTCGGCTTCAACAAGGTCGCTCCGTACTACTACTACCCCGGCTGGTGGGAAGGTGGTTTGCAGCTTGATCTGTACATCAACCAGAAGGCGTACGACGCGCTGTCGCCCGAGAACAAGACCATCGTCGAGGTGGCCAGCACTTTCGCGCACGTCGAGACGCAGGCCAAGTACGACGTCAAGAACCCCACGGCACTCAAGCAGCTCGTGGGTGCCGGTGCCAAACTGCGCCCCTTCCCGGCCGACGTGATGGCCTCGGCGTTCAAGCATTCCATGGCGCTGTACGAGGAGCTGAGCGCCAAGAACGAGAACTGGAAAAAGGTCTACACCGATTACCAGAAGTTCCGCTCGGACCAGAACCTGTGGTTCCGCTTCACCGAGGGTACATTCGACCGCTTCATGCAATCACAAAAGCTGTAGAGCAAAGTTTCTGCTCAAGCCAAAAGCCGCACGATGTGCGGCTTTTTTTATGGCTTTTGATACGATGTGAATACGCGGCGTGTGACATATGCCAGAGTTCTGAAAGGAACATCCTGCGGGTGCGCGCATCATCCGGCGCACCAAATAGAGGAGTACTCATCCATGGATCGACGTTCCCTGATCAAAAATGCGGGCATTGCAGGCGTGCTGGCCACGGGCATCGCACCGGCAGTACACGCGCAAGCGGCAGTGCGCTGGCGCCTCGCCTCCAGCTTCCCGAAGTCGCTGGACACCATCTTTGGCAGCGCCGAGATGTTCTCGAAGACCGTGCGCGCCCTGTCGGGCGGCAAGTTTGAGGTTTCGGTGCACGCCGCGGGCGAACTGATGCCCGCGTTCGGTGTCGTGGACGGCATCCAGGGCGGGACCGTCGAGATGGCGCAGACCGCGTCTTATTACTTCACCGGCAAGGACTCCATCTTCGCTTTCGGCTGCGCCGTCCCTTTCGGCCTCACCGCGCGCCAGATGGACGCCTGGATGGAGCATGGCAATGGCCGCAAGCTGATGGACGAGTTCTACGCAAAGTACAACATCCTGAGCATGAGCGCGGGCAACACCACGACCCAGATGGGTGGCTGGTACCGCAAGGAGATCAAGTCGGTGGCCGACCTGAAGGGCCTGAAGATGCGCCTGGGTGGCGGCCTCTTCGGCGAGGCCATGTCCAAGCTGGGCGTCGTGGCGCAGAACATGCCGGCCGGCGAGGTTTATCAGGCGCTCGAGAAGGGCACGCTGGATGCAACCGAATTCGTCGGTCCCTATGATGACGAGAAGCTCGGCTTCGCCAAGGTGGCGCCGTTCTACTACTATCCCGGCTGGTGGGAAGGCGGCGCCGAGCTGGAGTTCTTTATCAACACCAAGGCGTTCGAAGCCCTGTCGCCAGAGAACAAGGCGATCGTGCGTGCCGCCGGCGCCGTGGCTGCGCGCGACATGACATCCAAGTACGACGCGCTGAACCCGCAAGCGCTCAAGCGCCTGGTTGCCGCCAAAACGCAGCTCAAGCCCTTCCCCAAGGACGTCTTGGACGCGGGCTTCAAAGCTGCCATGCAGGTCTTCGCCGCGCACGAAGCCAAGTCGCCGGAATTCAAGAAGATCCACCAGGACATGCGCACCTTCCAGCGCGACCAGATTCTGTGGGACCGCTTCTCCGAGCACCGCTACACCAGCTACATGACGACCGTGAAGTTCTGATTCGCGGCGCCCGGCAAAAAAAAGCCGGCGCCCCGTCCGCGTTGTGCGGGCCGGGGCGCCGGCTTTTTTATTCTGGGCTTACTTCTTCGTTTCCGTGCCCTGTTTGAACAAGTCTTCGATTTCCTTGTCCGTCGCTTCCTTCTGGGGCTCGGGCGCCGGCACAGGCACCGCCGCCCCGGCCGCCGGCGTTTCCGCCTCCGCCTCGGGCTTCAGATCTCCGCCCGGCTGAAGCGGATCGGCTTCCGGGACTGCCGGCACTTCTTGCTTCAGCATGTCGGATTCCATCTGCAGGCGCACCTTCTCCATGTCCACCGCCTCCACCTTGTCCAGGCCGCCGGAAACGATGCCGGGGAAGGCGATGATGAGGCCGACCATGACCACCTGGATGATGACGAAAGGCACCGCGCCCCAGTAGATCTGCATCGTCGTCACCGGCGCAACCAGTTTCTTGGTGATGCGGTCGGTGTATTCCTTGCTCGGTGCCACGCTGCGCAAATAGAACAGCGCGAAGCCGAACGGCGGATGCATGAACGAAGTCTGCATGTTCACGCCAGCTCGAAGAAGTCCAGGAAGAACGCGAGCAGGAAGATGAGCACGTTCACGACGATCAGGAAGCCGATCTGGCCACCCGGCAATCCGGTGAGCAAGTGTTCCACCCACTTCTGGCCATCGACACCCTGGAACACCAAGCTGAAGATCGTCGAGCCGATCAGGATGAACACGACGAAGCAGGAGAGCTTGGTGGTGGTGTTCAACGCCTGCTTGAGCAGCGAGAAGGTCAGGCGCCCGCGTGCCATGGCCATGATGAACGCGCCCATCGCGCCCATCGCGCCGCCTTCAGTCGGTGTGGCGATGCCCAGGAAAATCGTGCCCAGCACCAGGAAGATGAGCAGCAGCGGCGGGATGAGCACGAAGGTGACGCGCTCGGCCATGCGGGAGAGCAGGCCAAGCCGCGTGACCTTGTTGATCACGGCGATGATGAACGCGAGCAGAACGCCGGCGCACATGGAGACTACGATGGTCTCGTCCTTGGCGACCGTGGTCACCGTGGTGCTGGTCCACCAGCTCACGACTTTTGCGTAGTTTTGGCCGAGGGCGATGGCCAGCGCCGTCGAGATGATCGTGAGCACGAGCAGGGAGGGCAGGCCACTCTTGCCGTTGTCCTCGCGGATCGTGCGTGCTTCGATCGGCAGGGCGGGCACCAAGGCGGGCCGGAAGAGCGCCAGCAGGATGACGTAGCCGGCGTAGAAGCCAGTCAGGATGAATCCAGGAAGGAACGCGCCCTTGTACATGTCACCCACGCTGCGCCCGAGCTGGTCGGCCAAAATAATCAGCACCAGGGACGGCGGGATGATCTGCGCCAGCGTGCCGGAGGCGGCAATCACGCCCGACGCCACGCGCCGGTCATAGCCGTACCGCAGCATGATGGGCAGGGAGATCAGGCCCATGGAGATCACTGAGGCCGCAACGACGCCGGTGGTAGCCGCCAGCAATGCGCCCACGAAGATCACGGCAAGTGCCAGGCCGCCGCGGATCGGGCCGAACAGCTGGCCGATGGTGTCCAGCAAGTCTTCCGCCATGCCGCTTCGTTCCAGGATGAGGCCCATCAAGGTGAAGAACGGGATGGCCAGAAGCGTGTCGTTCTGCATGATGCCGAAGATGCGCAGGGGCAAAGCCTGCAGCAACGCCTCGGGCAACAAGCCCAGCTCGACGCCGATCGTCCCGAACACCAGGCCGCAGGCGCCCAGGCTGAACGCGACGGGAAAGCCCATCAGCAGGAAGACGACGAGCCCCATGAACATGATGGGGGCCATATTTTGGGTGATGAGTTCCATGTACTTGTACTCCTCGTTCTAGTTATTCAGACCTGCTTGCCTTCGCGCTCCGCCAGTTGGCGGATCGACTCGGCGAGCTCTTCCTCGGCTGTCTTTTCGATCTTCTTGACGGTGGGATCCTCGATCAGGCCCTTCAGGAAAGCGATGCGCTTGATGAGCTCGGACCAGCCCTGCAGCAGCAGCAACGAGAAGCCGAGCGGCATCATCAGGTACACGGGCCAGCGGATCAGGCCGCCGGCGTTGGACGACATCTCGCCCGAACGGTAGCCCTGCAGGAAGAAGGGGATGCCATACCAGAGGATGGCGATACAAACTGGCGTGAGGAAGAAGAGGAAGCCGAAGATGTCGACGAGGATCTGGCCGCGTTTGGTGAGGCGGCTGGAGATGACGTCGATTTTGACGTGTTCGCCGTTGAGCAGCGTGTAGCCCGCGGCGAGCAGGAAGGCAGCAGCGAAGAGATACCACTGCACTTCAAGGTAGGCGTTCGAACTCATGCTGAACGCCTTGCGCACGGCCGCGTTGACGGCGCTGATCACGGTAGAGGCGAGGATCAGCCAGATCACGTATTTGCCGACAAGCGTGTTGAGCCAGTCGACAGCCTTGGAAAACTTAAGTAATGCCTGCATGTTGTCTCCGGGGAAGATAGTTCACTGGTCACGCGACACGGGCGCGGACTGAAGGGAGTCGCGCGCCCGCCGGCTGTAGTAAGAAATTCTATGGGCGACTGTAAATGGCAGGCTGACAGCTCTTTGACGGTGTTATCCCGCTGTACCCCAAAGTGATAATGCGAAATGTCCACGGTTTCACCAGACACCCATCCAGCTTCGATCGATTCGCCGTCGATGCGGCATGCCGGGCGGGAGCTCCTGTCGCTGGCGTTGATGGACGCGAGAAATCACACCCTGCATCTTCTTTCGCATTTTGAGCAGGGGCTCGGCGGGGCAGTCCCGAACCCGCCCGCGTCGGGGCTGGAGCCACCGTCCTGGCTGGCGGGACACATCGGCTGGCTGGCGGAATACTGGATCGGGCGCAACCCGCAGCGCGCGCTCGGGACCGCTTGCGGCGCCGACGGTGTGCGGCTGGCATCCATCGAGCCGATGGCCGACCGCTGGTTCAACCCGGCGTTGAACATGCCGGATTCCCGGTGGGCGCTGGAGTTGCCCGATTACGAGGCGATTCGGGGCTTCATGCTCGAAACGCTGGAGAGCACGCTCGAGTTGCTGGACAAGACGCCCGATGACGATGCTGCCCTGCATTTTTTCCGGGCAGCGCTGTTCCACGAGGACATGCGCTGCGAGCAGTTCGTGGTGCTGGCACAGGCCTTGGGTGTGCCGCTCCAGCTGGCGCTTCCGGTGGGGGTGGCGCCGCGCGAGCCGATGCTCGTGCCTGCGGGCCGCTGGATGCTCGGGTCGCAGCCCGGCGGCTTCGTGTTCGACGTCGAAAAGTGGGCGCACGAGGTGGACGTGCCAGAGTTCGAGATCGATGCCCAGCCGGTCAACTGGGCGCAGTACGTCGAGTTCGTGGACGATGGCGGCTACGACCGCGCGGAGCTCTGGCTGCCCCAGGGGTGGGCGTGGCTCGAGCGCGAGGTGGATGGGGAAGGCCGGCGCGGCCCACGATACGTCGAACAGATCGGCTCGGCCAGCGGCGCGGTGATGCAGACCCATTTCGGCAAGGCGACGCGCATGTCGGGCAGCCAGAGTGTGATGCACGTGAGCTGGTGGGAAGCCGATGCCTGGGCCCGGTGGGCCGGGCGCAGGCTGCCGACCGAGGTGGAGTGGGAGATGGCGGCGCACACGGCTGCGCGCCGGGGGTTCCGCTGGGGCGACGTGCGCGAATGGACCGCGACGACGTTGCGGCCGTGGCCGGGCTTCACGCCCGATGCCTGGACCTTGCACACCGACTTCCAGGCCCAGCCGCATTTCGGCAGCGCCCGTGTGCAGCGCGGCGGTTCGTTCGCCGCGCGCTCGCGCATGAAGCACCCGAAGTTCCGCGGCTTCGCACCTCCGGAACGCGACGATGGTTTCGTGGGATTCAGGACCTGCGCTTTGTAGGCTTCTTCTTCGCTCGCGCGAAATCCCACCAGGGCAGCCGGGCCCGCAAGCGGAGGACCTCGCCGCATCGGTCCGGCTCGTAGCCGGGCAGGGCGGCCAGCAGTGCGCGCCAATCCGGCTCGCGCAGCACGGCGAGCAGTGCCTGCACCGGCGGCTGCTCCAGCGCCGCCTTGAGGCACACCAGGTAATAGTCTTCCTTGAGCAGCGGCACGAAGTCGAGTCCACGCGACCGTGCAGCAGCTTCGATCCCCAGGCCCACATCGACGGCGCCCGATGCGACGGCCTGGGCGACTGCGGCGTGCGAGGGTTCGGACGTGGCGTAGCCCTCGATGGCCGCCGGCGCGATGCCTGACTGGGCGAGGAGTTCCTCGAGCAGCACGCGCGTGCCGGTGCCCAACGCCCGGTTCACGAAGCGGGCGCGGATGCGCTCCAGATCCGCCAGTGAGCGAAGGCCCAGAGGATTGCCTTGCGCCACGATCAACCCCTGCGTACGCTGTGCGAAACCGATCAGTTTGTGACGGCCGGGCTGGAGCAGATGCTGGTAGGTCTGCTGGGCGAGCGTCCCCGGCCCGGGCAGCCGGGGCGTGTGGAAGCCCGCCATCACGCAGCGGCCTTCGTTGAGTGCGCTGATCGCATCCACGCTGCCGCAAAAACGTACGTCCAGGTGCAGCCGTGCCTGGGCTGCCGCGTGCTCGCGCAGTGCCGCCAGCGCGTCGTCATGACTCGCAAACAACGCCAGCACATGAGCGGTGTCGTCGAAAGCCACCGCGAACACGCGTTCCAGGTCTGCGTGCAACGCTTCGATCTGCGGCGCGAGGCGGGCCTGGGCCTGGCGCTCGGCCCACAGCAGCTTGTCGCCGAACTCCGACAGCCGCGCCGGCTGTCCCTTGTCCCAGACGATCAAGGTGTGGCCGAGTTCCGCCTCCCAGCGCTTGAGCTCGCCCCACACATGTCGGTACGACAGGCGCATCGCCTTCGCCGCGCCGGAAATAGAGCCGTGTTCGCGTACGGCGAGCAACAAGTCCATCAGCGCGTTGCGGATGGACTTGCCGCTGCGCTGCGGCGATAGCGAGTAGGAGAGTTCGACCTTGTGCACGCGGGCAAGTATCCCGCATGGAAGCGCATCGAGCTATGCACCTCGGTTCATAGCTCGCTAGACCCGATGGGCCGGGGCGGGCCCTGCCTATAGGATTGGGGGAGCATGAACACTTTTTCAGAGAGCGCAGCAACCGCGCTCGCGCTGATCGCCGGGCTCGACCCGGTGCTGCTCTCCATCGTTGCCCGCTCGCTGGCCGTCAGCGCCAGTGCCTGCGTCCTCGCCTGCGCCGGGGGGCTGGTGCTCGGTGCATGGCTGGGCGTCGCGAGATTCCCGGGCCGGGGCGCGTTGCTCACCGTGCTCAACACCTTGCTGGCGCTGCCATCCGTGGTGGTGGGGCTGGTCATCTACCTGCTGCTGTCACGGTCCGGCCCGCTGGGATTCCTGGGATGGCTGTTCTCGTTCAAGGCCATGGTGCTGGCGCAGACGGTGCTGGTGCTGCCCGTCGTCGCCGCGCTGACGCGACAGGTGGTGGAAGACGTGGACCGCGCGCACGGGGAGCAACTCACCTCGCTTGGCGCCGGCCGCCTGTTGCGCGCGATGCTGCTGGCGTGGGACGAGCGATATGCGCTGCTCACCGTGGTGATCGCGTCATTCGGCCGCGCAATTTCGGAAGTGGGCGCGGTGATGATCGTGGGCGGCAACATCGATGGCTTCACCCGGGTCATGACCACCGCCATCGCGCTGGAAACGAGCAAGGGCGATTTGCCGCTGGCGCTGGCGCTGGGCATCGTGCTGCTTGGCGTGGTTCTGGCGCTCAATGCGCTGATCGCGGCGGTGCGCCGCTGGCGCGTTGGCGGAAAAGACCAGCCGCTGCTGCTGGAGGGCGCACCGGGATGAGCCGCCCGGCCGCTCCGAAGGCTCATGGCACCGCAGCCCGCAGGGCGGAGGTTATCCAGTGACCGGGCTTGTCCAACTGCATGCGGTCGGCGTGCGCTATGGCGGCGTGCAGGCCCTTCACGGCGTAAACCTGCGCGTCGCGGCGGGCGAGCGGCTGGCGCTGGTGGGCGCCAACGGCAGCGGCAAGAGCACGCTGCTGCGCGTTCTGCACGGCCTGGTGTCCCCAACGCGCGGCTCGGTCCTGCGCGACAGCGCGGCGCGGCAGGCGATGGTGTTCCAGCGGCCGCACATGCTGCGCCTCTCCGCTCTGAACAACGTGGCCCTCGCCCTGTGGATCCGTGGAACGGGCTGGAAGCAGGCGAGACAACTCGCATCGCAGGCGCTGGGTCGCGTCGGCCTCGGGGACGCGGCGCCACGCAACGCGCGGACGCTGTCGGGCGGCCAGCAGCAGCGGCTGGCGCTCGCGCGTGCCTGGAGCCTGGGGCCGGACCTGCTGTTCCTGGACGAGCCGACGTCGAGCCTGGACCCGAATGCCAAGCGCGAGGTGGAGGCGTTGATGGGCGAATTCGCGCAAGGCGGCACGACGCTGGTCTTCGCCAGTCACAACCTGGGGCAGGTCAAGCGCCTGGCGACGCGCGTGGTCTACCTGGAGCAGGGCCGCGTGCTGGCAGACCTGCCGGTACACGATTTTTTCAACGGCTCGCGGCTGGGTGAGACCTCGCGCGAAGCCGACTTGTTCATCAAAGGAGAATTGGCTTGAGCATCACATGGACCCGCGCTGCCTGCATCGGCATCGCCATGGCATTCACGGCCGGCGCAGCGATGGCGCAATCCATCACCATGGCTTCCACCACGTCGACCGAGCAATCGGGCCTGTTCGGCTACCTCCTCCCGGAGTTCAAGAAGGCCACGGGGCTGGACGTCAAGGTGGTGGCGGTCGGCACGGGGCAGGCCATCGATACGGCTCGGCGTGGCGACGCGGATGTGCTTTTCGTGCACGACCAGGCGGCCGAGGAAAAGTTCGTCTCCGAAGGCGGCGCGGTGAAGCGCTGGCCCGTGATGTACAACGACTTCGTGCTGGTCGGACCGAAGAGCGACCCGGCCGGCATCCGCGGCGAGGACATCGTCGCAGCGCTGAAGAAAATTTCAGCCGCCAACGCGCCGTTCATCTCTCGAGGCGACAAGAGCGGCACCCACGCCGCCGAGCTGCGCTACTGGGCGCAATCCGGCCTGGCCGCCAACAAGGGAAGCGGCTACAAGGAATGCGGCTGCGGCATGGGCCCGGCGTTGAACATCGGCAGCTCGGCCAACGGCTATGTGCTGGCCGACCGCGGCACCTGGCTCAGCTTCAAGAATCGGGGCGATCTGGCCGTGCTGGTCGAAGGCGACACCCGGTTGTTCAATCAGTACGGTGTGATGGTAGTGAACCCGGCGAAGCACCCGCACGTGAAGGCCGCCGATGCCCAGAAGTTCGTCGACTGGGTGACAGGGCCGGCGGGACAGGCGGCCATCGCCTCCTACAAGATCAACGGAAAGCAGCTGTTCTTCCCGAACGCCGACCGGTAGGGCCTGCCCGGCTATTTGCTGCTGCCGAGCTTGCGGTACACGGTCGCTCGGCTGATGCCCAAGGCCTTGGCGGCCTGCTGCACGTTGCCGTGGGCCTCGGCAACCGCGGTGCGGATCAGCGAGATCTCCGCGTCGCGCAAGGCGACGCGCGGCGCCACGGGCGCGATGGCCTGGCCCGCAAGCTGCGGCAGCGCGAGCAGACGCAGGCCCGACCAAAGAGGTACTTCAACGGGCGCCTGGGGGGTGTTGTGGCGGGCCCTGTCGAAAAAGGGCTGCCACGGCCGAGCGAACAATTCGCTGCAATGCGCCGTGCCGGCGGCCAGCTGCGGCACCATCTGCCGGGCTGCGTCGTTGCTGCCTTTCACCCAGCCGTCGGCATCGAGGCAGACCAGGCCATCGTCCTCGTTGCCGAGCGAACGCCCAGGCCAGTTCATCCGCAGCAGCAGGGCGTGGGGCACGGCCAGCACCAGCGCGTTCTCGATGCTGCGCGCCGATTGCGCGACCAGGTGCTTGAGTTCCGGCCGCTCGGAGGCGTTAATGCCGGTGAGATCCAGCATGCCGATGCACCGGCCGTCCGGGCCGAAGAGCGGCGCCCCGGCGCAGCTGTACACGGCGGTGTCGTTGAAGAAGTGTTCGCCGCGGTGCAACCACACCGGTTGCAATTCCGCGAGGGCCGCGCCGATGGCCGAGGTGCCGACGCTGCGCTCGGACAGGTCCACCCCGATTCGCGTGATCGCCTCGGCGTGGCGGTCGCTGTGGTCGATCGGCCCGTGGGTGTCGATAACGACACCCTGGCCGTCGGTCAGGATGGCGAAATAGCGAGTGCTGGCGAGGGCGCGGGATAGACGGTCCAGCACCGGCCGCGCCGCCAGCACCAGCGGCTGGTTGGCTTCCAGCACGCGCCGGCGGGCCACCGCCGAAACCATGTCGAAGCCCAGGCGCTGTTCGGGCCGCCGGCCGGCCGCGAGGCAGCGGCGCCACGACCTTTCGATCCAGGACTCGACGGCCGACTGGCCGCTGCCGGCGCCGTGCATCACGGAACGGCGCGCGGAATCGATCAGCGCGAGCCGGTCTCGGGGTGGCGGTATCAAGGAGCCAGACATGGCGGGATTCTGCCCGTTTTGGGGTGGGGGACCGTTGAGTTGTCTCAAGTTGAGAATAAACCCGCGTACGCAGGGAAGGCAAGGGTTATTACTAGAGCGCTGCAACACCCCTGCTCCAAAATGGCTATGCAGTTATTTTCATAGCAACGGCGCGTCCGCGCGCCATCACCCCAGGAGAGCGCACATGCAAAAGGTGCTGCACATCAACGCCGACAAGTGCACAGGCTGCCTGCAATGCGAGATGGCCTGTTCGTTCGAGAACTACGGAACATTCGCGACGGCCAAATCGCGCATCAAGGTCTTTGACTTCCATCACACCGGCAAGAAGGTGCCCTACACCTGCACCCAGTGCGATGAGGCGTGGTGCCTGCACGCGTGCCCCGTCGAGGCGATCACCATCGACAAGCTGACCGGCGCCAAGGTGGTGAACGACACCACGTGCGTGGGCTGCAAGGTGTGCACCATCGCCTGCCCGTTCGGCACGGTGAATTACGTGCAGGAAACCGGCAAGGTTCAGAAATGCGACCTGTGCGGCGGCGAGCCGGCTTGTGCCGACGCGTGCCCCACCGGCGCGATCACCTACATCGACGCCAACTGGACGGGCCTGGGCAAGATGCAGGCCTGGGCCGACAAGCTTGGCAACCAACCCTCAGCAGCCTAAAGGAGAAACATCATGTCTTGGGCTGGAAAACTTCTTCGCGTGAACCTGACCGACGGAACGGTCAAGTCCGAACCCCTCAACATGGATTGGGCGCAGGCCTACATCGGCTCGCGCGGTCTCGCGTCCAAATACCTGGTGGAAGAGGTCGACCCGAAGGTCGATCCGCTCTCGCCGGCCAACAAGCTGATCTGGTCCACCGGCCCGCTGACCGGCACCATGGCCTCCACGGGCGGGCGCTATACGGTCGTCACCAAAGGGCCGCTCACCAACGCCATCGCCTGCTCGAATTCCGGCGGGTACTTCGGCGCGGAACTCAAGATGGCCGGATGGGACATGGTCATTTTCGAGGGCAAATCCTCCAAGCCGGTTTACCTGTGCATCAACGACGATGTCGCCGAGCTGCGCGATGCCGCCGACATCTGGGGCAAGACGGTCTGGCAGACCGAGGAGCACCTGAAGAAAGTGCTGCAAGACCCGCTCGCGCGAGTCTCCAGCATCGGCCGTGCGGGCGAGAACCTCGTGCTGTACGCGTCCATCGTCAATGACCTGCACCGTGCAGCCGGCCGCTCCGGCGTCGGGGCGGTCGCGGGCAGCAAGAACCTGAAGGCGATCGTGGTGCGCGGCACCAAGGGCGTGGGCAACATCAAGGACCCGGTGGCTTTCATGAAGGCGGTGAAGGAAAAGAAGAAGATCCTCGCCGACAACGCCGTGACGGGCCAGGGCCTGCCTGCCTTCGGCACGCAGGTGCTGATGAACGTGATCAACGAAGTGGGCGCGCTGCCCACCCGCAACCACCGCGACAGCCAATTCGAAGGCGCGAAGGACATCTCGGCCGAAGCCATGGCCACCCCGCGCAAGACGGACGGCAAGAAGCACCTGGTGACCAACCAGGCTTGCTTCGGCTGCACCATCGCCTGCGGTCGCATCAGCAAGATCGACGAGGGCCACTTCACTGTCGCGAACAAGCCGCAGTACTGGGGCGCCTCGGGCGGCCTTGAGTACGAGGCCGCGTGGGCGCTGGGCGCCGCCAATGGCGTGAACGACCTGGAGGCCCTGCAATATGCCAACCTGCTGTGCAACGAGGATGGCATCGACCCGATCAGCTTCGGCGCGACCATCGGCGCCGTGATGGAGCTGTACGAAATGGGCGTGCTCACCAAAGAGCAGATCGGCATCGAGGCGCCGTTCGGCTCGGCCCAGGCGCTGGCTTTCCTCACCGAGCAGACCGTCACGGGCCAGGGCTTCGGCAAGGAGATCGGCCAGGGCTCCAAGCGGCTGACTGCCAAGTACGGCCACCCGGAGCTGTCGATGACGGTGAAGGGCCAGGAGTTCCCGGCGTACGACGGGCGCGGCATCCAGGGCATCGGCCTGGGCTACGCCACCAGCAACCGCGGCGCCTGCCACCTGCGCGGCTACACGGTCGCCTCCGAAATCCTGGGCATCCCCGTGAAGACCGATCCGCTGGTGAGCGAAGGCAAGCCGGAACTGGTGAAGGCCTTCCAGGACGCGACAGCCGCATTCGACTCGTCGGGGTTGTGCATCTTCACCACGTTCGCGTGGGGCCTGGCCGACCTTGCGCCGCAGATCTCCGCGGCCTGCGGCGACCAGTACACCACCGAGGAGCTGGAGAAAATCGGCGAGCGCATCTGGAACATGGAGCGCGACTTCAACAACCGCTCGGGCCTCACCGCGGCGGACGACCAGCTGCCCAAGCGCCTGCTGACCGAAGCCGTGAAGACCGGCCCGGCCAAGGGCAAGGTGAACGAGCTGGCGACGATGCTGCCCAAGTACTATGAAGTGCGCGGGTGGAATGCCGACGGGACGCTCAAGCCCGAAACGCGCGCGCGGTTGGGACTCTAGACCATGCACCACGTCATCCTCGGGGCCGGACCGGCCGGCGTGATCGCGGCCGAAACCATCCGCAAGCACAGGCCGGGCGACGAGATCACCATCGTCGGCGACGAGAAGGAGCCGCCGTACTCGCGGATGGCGATTCCCTACCTTCTGGCGGGCGGCATCGACGAGTCTGGCACCTGGCTGCGCAAGGGCAGCAATCACTACGCGGGCCTGCAGATCAAGCTGGTGCAGGCGCGTGCCACCGGCGTGGATGCCAAGGCGCGCACCGTGGCGCTCGACAACGGCCAGACGCTCGCCTTCGACACGCTCCTGATCGCCACCGGTTCGCACCCGGTGCGGCCGCCGATTCCCGGAATCGACCTGCCGGGCGTGCACGCTTGCTGGACGATGGAGGACGCGCGCAAGATCATGGCCCTGGCCGTCAAGGGCGCCCGGGTGCTGCAGATGGGCGCGGGCTTCATCGGCTGCATCATCATGGAGTCGCTGGCCGCGCGCGGCGTGCACCTGTCGGTGGTTGAGATGGGTGACCGCATGGTCCCGCGCATGATGGGCCCCACGGCGGGCGGCATGATCAAGGACTGGTGCGAGCAGAAGGGCGTGGAGGTGTTCACCGACACCCGGGTGGAGGCGATCGACGCCGGCTCGCCGCTGTCGGTGCGCCTGTCCAACGGCAAGAACGTCGCCGCCGACCTGGTGATCAGCGCCACCGGCGTCAAGCCCGCGATCGGCTTTTTGAAGGACTCGGGCATCACCTGCCTGCTGGGCGTGCTGACCGACGAGCACATGCAGACCAGCGTGCCTGGCATCTATGCCGCCGGCGACTGCGCCGAGGCGTTCGACAAGATCAGCGGCAAGATGATCGTCAGCGCGATCCAGCCGAACGCGGCCGAACAGGCGCGGGTGGCCGCGCTGAACATGGCCGGACAGAAGGCGTCGCTGCCGGGTGTCACGCAGATCAACGTGTTGGACACGCTGGGCCTGATTTCGGCGAGCTTCGGCGATTGGCAAGGCGTCCCTGGCGGCGAACAGGTCGAGCTGACCGACCGCAAGGCCGGCCGGCACCTGAGCCTGCAGTTCAAGGACGACGTGATGGTGGGCTGCAACAGCATCGGCTGGACCGAGCATGTGGGCGTTTTGCGCGGCCTGGTGGAAGGCCAGGTGAAACTGGGGCCGTGGAAGGACCAACTGAAGAACGACCCGACTCGGCTCATGGAAGCGTATATCGCGTCGGCGCAGGCGCAGAACCTCTGGCAAGGCGCCACCGATGAGCGCCGTCGCTGAGCGCGCGAGAACCCGCGGATGAAGATCACCTTCAAGCTGTTCGCCACGCTCACCGATTACCTGCCGGCCCAATCGCGCACGAGCAATATCGTCGAGCTCGAGGTTCCGCGTGACGCCAGCATCAGCGAAATCATCGCGCCGTTCGGCCTGCCGCCGAAGCTGGTGCACCTGGTGCTGGTGAACGGCAGATACGTGGAGCCGGCCGAACGGCTGACTCACACCTTGAGCGAAGGCGACGTCCTCGCGATCTGGCCGCCTATCGCGGGCGGCTGATGCAGTCGGCCTACGCCGCGCATTTCGAGCGCGAGATGGGCTGCACCGAACAGGAGTGGCTGATGTGGCTGCCCGCGGCCATTGGCCAGCGCGAATGGCGGCTCTGCGCGTCGCAGGCGCACGTCACCATCGCTCCGGGAACCCTCACCCTTCACTGGCGCACCGGCGAGCCGCGCGTGATCGCCCTGATGCGGATGCCCCGGTTGCACGTCTCGTTCCAATTTGACGGCCTGGACGCGCAGCAGCGGCTGGCTTTCATGAAGCGGTTCGACCTGTACATGCAGCGCGGGGGCGGGTAGAAGTCATGGATTGCGGGTCAAGCCCGCAATGACAGAGGCTTGTCATGCCGGACTCGATCCGGCATCCATATTCACTTGCGGTAAGCGTCCACCATCGCCTTGCCCTCGGGACCGGCCTTGTCGAGCCATTCCTTGAGCATCGTGTCACCGACCTTCTTCATGTCGGCTTTCAACTGGGCCGAGGGCTGCATGATGTTCATGCCGTTGGCCTTGAGCTTCTCTACCGATTCGGTGTTGACTCGCTTGGACGCAGTCCAGCCGCGGGCTTCCGCATCGGCGGCCGCCTTGAGCACGGCCTGCTTCGTGGGCGCATCCAGCGCGTCGAAGGCGGCCTTGTTGACGAGCACCGCGTTCTTCGGCAGCCAGGCCTGCGTGTCATACCAGTACTTGATGTGTTCGTAGGTCTTGGAGTCCACGCCGGTCGAGCCCGACGACATGTACGACTCCACCACGCCCGTTGCCATCGCCTGCGACAGTTCCGCGGCCTGCACGGTCACGGGCTGCGCGCCCACCAGTTCGGCGATGCGCGCGGTGGCCGGGCTGTAGGCGCGCCACTTCACGCCTTTCAGGTCGGCGGCGGCGTTGATCGGCTTCTTGACGTAGATGCCCTGCGGCGGCCAAGCCACCGCGTACAGCAGCGACATGCCCTGTTCGTTCAACTTCTTCTCGAGGAAGGGCTTGGTGGCCTGGTAGAGCTTCATCGAGCTGTCGTAGCTGTCGGCCAGGAAGGGCAGGCCGTCGATGCCGAAGGGCTGCCACTCGTTCTGGTAGTTCACCAGCAGGATCTCGCCGACCTGGGCCTGGCCCTGCTGCACGGCGCGCTTGATCTCGGGCGCCTTGAAGAGGGATGCGTTGGGATGCACGGTGATCTTGAGCTTGCCGCCGCTGGCCTTGTCCACGTCGTTGGCGAACTGAACCAGGTTCTCGCTGTGGAAGTTGTTGGCCGGGTACGCGGCGGGCAGGTCCCACTTGACCTGGGCGGACACCTGCGAGGCGAAAGCGAGCGCGGCAACGGAAAACGCGTACTTGAGTTTCATGGGCACTCCGGGACAATGGTTGTGATGAACGCGTCAAGAATAAATGCAAATGCTGGGCTGGGCGACTCGGTAATACCCCCGGTGAAAGGCGGTCCGCAGGACGGGTTCATCGGCGTGTTGATGCTGGACACGAGGTTTCCACGGCCACCGGGAGACATCGGGCATCCGGACTGCCTGGGCGCGCCGGTGAGGCGGGCGGTAGTCGATGGCGCGTGGCCATCCAGGGTCGTCGCCAGCGCAGAGAGCATGCGCGCCAGCGGACTCGCCGGCCTGTTCGGCGCACGGGCGCGCGAACTGGAGCGCGAGGGGGCGCGCGCCATCACGACCAGCTGCGGCTTCCTGGTCCTGCTGCAACGCGAGTTGCAGCAGGCCGTCTCGGTGCCGGTTGTCACGTCCAGCCTGCTGCATCTGCCGCGCCTGCTGGCCGGTGGGTCGCGGGTTGGCGTGCTCACGATCAGTGCCGCGCACCTTGGGCGCGAGCACCTGCTGGCGGCCGGCGTCGAGCCCGCGCGGCAGGGCGATGTCATCGTGCAGGGGGTCGATCCCGATGGCGAATTCGCCCAGGCCATCCTCGGCAATCGCGCCGCGATGGACCTGGCCGCGGCACGAGCCAATGTGGTGTCGGCGGCGCTGGAGTTGAAGGCGCGTGCCCCGGATCTGGGCAGCGTGGTGCTGGAATGCACCAACATGCCGCCTTACGCAGCCGCCGTGCGCGAAGCGACGGGCTGGCAGCTGTATTCGCTGCTCGACTTCTTCGGCAGGGTGACCTGAAAGGCGATCCGGGCATGCGAGGCTCCTGCCAGCATGGCGTGTGCCGCCGAGGCATACTCACCCCTTTGCCCGATCCGCTCCAGCACGCCCTGCGGGCCTGCCGTCGGGGCACGGATCCACCTCCCACAAGGAATGAAATGGCTTCGTCGCGCTTGATCCTGACCGTCCTCACCGCAGCCGCTTTGCTTGCCGCATGCGGGCAGGGCACCAACGCGCAGTCCGGGGGTGGCGAGATGCCACCGCCGGAAGTTGGGGTGGTCACGGTGGCGCCGGGCGAAGTCGGGCTCATCACCGAACTGCCGGGACGGCTGGAGCCTTCTCGGGTGGCGCAGGTTCGGGCACGCGCCGCGGGCATCGTGTTGCGCCGGCTCTTTACCGAAGGCTCCGACGTGCGCGCGGGCCAGCCGCTCTTCACCATCGACGCGGCTCCCTACGCTGCCGCGTTCGCGAGCGCGCAGGCTACGCTGGCGCGTGCGCAAGCCAACCTGGGGCAGGCCACGGCACTGGCCGAGCGCTACAAGCCGCTGGTCGAGGCCAACGCCATCAGCAAGCAGGACTACGCCAACGCCGTGGCCGCGCAAAAGCAGGCCGAGGCCGAGGTTGCCGCCGGCCGCGCGGCCGTGCAGACAGCGCAGATCAACCTCAACTACGCTTCGGTGACGGCCCCGATTTCCGGCCGCATCGGCCGCGCGCTGGTGACCGAGGGAGCGCTGGTGGGGCAGGGCGAGGCCACGCCCCTGGCCGTGGTCCAGCAGATCAACCCCATGTACGTGAATTTCACGCAATCGGCCTCGGAGGTGTTGAAGCTGCGCCGCGATTTCGAGCAGGGACGCCTGAAGCGAGCCGCAGGCCGCGAGGGTGCCGCGGTGCGAGTCGTGCTTGAAGACGGCACCGAGCATCCGCAGCCCGGCCGCCTGCTCTTCTCTGATCTGACGGTGGACGCGACGAGCGGGCAGATCACGCTTCGCGCCGAAGTGCCGAACCCCAACGGCGCGCTGCTGCCGGGCTTGTACGTGCGTGTGCGGCTGGAGCAGGCGAAGGCCGGCAACGCGGTGTTGCTGCCGCAACAGGCCGTGACGCGCAATGCCCAGGGCGACACCGTCATGGTGGTGGAAAAAGACGGCAAGGTGACGCCGCGCAACATCAAGGTGGGCGGCGAGCAGGCGGGGCAGTGGGTCGTCCTGGAGGGCCTGAAGGCCGGTGAACAGGTGGTGGCCGACGGCTTCCAGAAAATGCGTCCCGGCGCGCCGGTCAAGCCCGTGCCATGGTCGCCAGGCGGCACGCCCGCGGGGGCGGCGGCTTCGGCGCCCGCATCCGCCGCGTCCAAGGCCAAGTCCTGAGGCGGCGCCATGGCGAAGTTCTTCATCGACCGGCCGGTCTTTGCGTGGGTCATCGCGCTGTTCATTCTCGTGCTGGGCGGCGTTGCCGTGTCCCGCTTGCCGGTGGCGCAGTACCCGTCCGTCGCGCCTCCCTCGATCGTGGTGTCGGCGGTCTACCCCGGCGCCTCGGCGCAGACGCTGGAAGACAGCGTGCTGTCCATCATCGAGCAGGAGATGAACGGCTCGCCCGGCCTGGTGTACATGGAATCGGTGGCGCAGGCCAACGGAAGCGGCTCCATCAACCTCAATTTCGAGGCGGGCACCAACCCCGACCTTGCGCAGGTGGACGTGCAGAACCGGCTCGCCCGCGCGGCGCCACGCCTGCCCTCCGCCGTCACGCAGCAGGGCGTTCGCGTGGACAAGGCAAGGTCGAACTTCCTGTTGTTCACGATCCTGTCGTCCGAGAACGCGGAGTTCGACCCCGTCGCGTTGGGTGACTACGCGTCGCGCGCGGTGCTGCCGGAGCTGCAGCGAATCCCCGGCGTGGGCCAGGCCCAGTTGTTCGGCACCGAGCGTGCGATGCGCATCTGGGTGGACCCTGCCAAGCTCGTGAGCTTCAACCTCTCGTCGGCCGACGTGAATGCCGCCATCCGCGCCCAGAACGCGCAGGTGTCGGCCGGCGTGATCGGTGACATGCCCAACATCTCCGGGCAGGGCATCGCTGCCACCGTGGTCGTGAACGGGCAGTTGAACTCCGTCGAACAGTTCGGCAACATCGTGCTGCGCGCCAATACGGATGGCTCCGCGGTGCGGCTGCGCGACGTGGCGCGCCTGGAGCTGGGCGCGCAAGGCTACGCCGTCTCCGCGAGGCTGAACGGCCGGCCCTCCACCGGCATCGGCGTGCAGCTGTCGCCCACCGGCAATGCGCTTGCGACGGCAAAAGCGGTGCGCGCACGGATGGAAGAACTCTCCAAGTTCTTCCCCAAGGGCATGACCTGGTCTATTCCTTACGACAGCTCGCGCTTCGTGAGCATCTCGATATCGCAGGTGGTGGAGACGCTGGCCGAGGCGATGATTCTCGTGTTCCTGGTGATGTACCTGTTCCTGCAGAACCTGCGCTACACCGCGATTCCCGCGATCGTGGTGCCGGTGTCCCTGCTCGGGACATTCGCCGTGCTGCTGGCGCTCGGGTTCTCTATCAACGTGCTGACCATGTTCGGCATGGTGCTGGTGATCGGCATCGTGGTGGACGATGCCATCGTGGTGGTTGAGAACGTCGAACGCATCATGAGCGAGGAGGGCCTGCCTCCGCGCGACGCCACGATCAAGGCCATGGGCCAGATCCAGGGCGCGATCATCGGCGTGACGGTCGTGCTGATTTCAGTATTCGTGCCGCTTGCGTTCTTCGGCGGGGCGGTGGGCAACATCTACAAGCAGTTCTCGGCCGTGATGCTGGCGTCGATCGCGTTCTCGGCCTTCATGGCGCTGTCGCTCACGCCGGCCCTGTGCGCCACGCTCCTTAAGCCGATGGAAGCAGGGCACCATCTGGAGAAGAAAGGCTTCTTCGGCCGCTTCAACCGGGGTTTCGCGCGCACCGCGAAAGGCTACGAGCGTTTTGTCGCGCGCATCCTGCGGCGCACCGGGCGGGCCCTTGTGGTCTATCTCGCGATCGTCGCGGCCGTCGGCGTGTTGTTCCTGCGGTTGCCCACATCCTTCCTGCCCAGCGAAGACCAGGGCTACATGCTGGTGAATGTGCAGCTGCCGCCGGGCGCGACCATCGAGCGCACGACGCGCGTGATGAGCCAAGTGGAAGACTACATCCTCAAGCAGCCGGAAGTGCAGAGCATGGTGAGTGTGATGGGCTTTTCCTTCTCCGGCCAGGGGCAGAACGCGGGCCTCGCCTTCGTGACACTCAAGGATTGGGACGACCGCAAGGGCAGCGAGCACACCGCGCAGGCCATCGCGGGCCGGGCGTTCGGCGCGCTCTCGAGCATCCGCGATGCGTTCATCTTCGCGCTGAGCCCGCCGGCCATTCCCGAGCTTGGCACCGCCACGGGCTTCAACTTCCGCCTGCAGGATCGTGGCGGCAACGGCCATGACGCCCTCGTTGCCGCGCGCAACCAGCTGCTGGGGATGGCGGGACAGAGCAAGGTACTCGCCGGCGTGCGCCCCGACGGCCTGGAGGACGCGCCGCAGCTGCAGCTGGATATCGACCGCGACAAGGCGAGCGCTCTGGGCGTGAGCTTCGACTCCATCAACTCGGCGCTGTCCACGGCGCTCGGTTCGAGCTACGTGAACGACTTCCCGAATCGGGGCCGCCTGCAGCGCGTCGTCGTGCAGGCGGACGCGCCGGCCCGCATGCAGCCGGACGACCTGCTGCGGCTCTCGGCGCTGAACAACAAGGGCGCGGCAGTGCCCTTATCGGCCTTCGCCACGACCCGCTGGATCAGCGGGCCGATGCAGACTATCCGCTACAACGGCTACCCGGCGATGCGCATTTCCGGCGATGCCGCTCCAGGGCGCAGCACCGGCGAGGCGATGGACGAGATGGAGCGGCTCGCGGCGCAGCTGCCCGCAGGTTTCGCCTACGAGTGGACCGGCCAGTCGCGCGAGGAGAAACTCTCGGGCGCGCAAGCCGTGATCCTGCTGGGCTTCTCGCTGTTGGCTGTGTTCCTGTGCCTTGCCGCGCTGTATGAAAGCTGGTCGATCCCGATGTCGGTGATTCTGGTGGTTCCGCTGGGCATCGTCGGCGC
Source organism: Ramlibacter sp. (assembly GCA_029237735.1). Lineage (GTDB taxonomy): Bacteria > Pseudomonadota > Gammaproteobacteria > Burkholderiales > Burkholderiaceae_C > Ramlibacter. The sequence goes on from JAQZBU010000035.1 coordinate 24,983, forward strand.
CCTTCTGGGGGCAACACTGCGCGACTTCCCCAACGACGTGTACTTCAAGGTGGGTCTTATCACCATCATCGGCCTGTCGGCCAAGAACGCCGTGCTGATCATCGAGTACGCGAAGGATCTGCACGCCCAAGGCAAGAGCCTGGTGGATGCGGTGCTGCAAGCCTGCCACCTGCGGTTCCGCCCGATCATCATGACCTCGATGGCTTTCATCCTGGGCGTGCTGCCGCTGGTCGTGGCTTCCGGCGCGGGCTCGGCCAGCCAGCGCGCGATCGGCACCGGCGTGATGGGCGGCATGCTCACCGCGACGGCGCTGGCGGTGCTGTTCGTGCCCGTGTTCTTCGTGGTCGTTCGCGGCTTCTTCAAGGGCAGCGAGCGGCAGCGGCGCTTCTACGCGCACGAGGCACCGACGAACCTGCCCCCGGGAGCCTCCGCCGGAGACCGCGTATGAGCGCGCTGTTTCCCCGCATTGCCCCCCTGGCCGTGGCGGCCTGGCTAGCCGGCTGCTCGATGATGCCCGCCTACGAACGCCCGCCGGCCCCGGTGCCGGGCGACTGGCCCAATGCGGCGGCGGCGACGGGCACGGCCGCCGCCGAGCTGGATTGGCAGGCCTTCTTCGCGGACGCGCGGTTGCGCCAACTGATCGGCATCGCGCTGCGCAACAACCGCGACCTGCGCGTGGCGGTACTGAACATCGAGCAGGCCCGCGCGCAGTACGACATCCGCCGGGCCGATCGCTTTCCGACTGTGAATGCGGCGGCCAGCGGGTCGCGCACGCCTGCTTCCGACGGCGGCACGAACAAAGCCTACACGGCGGGCCTGGCCGTCACCGCCTGGGAGATCGACCTGTTCGGGCGCGTGGCCAGCCTGGGCGAAGCCGCCCTGGCGCAGTACCTGGGCACGGAAGAGGGTCGCAAGGCCGCGCAGGTCAGCCTCGTCGCGAGCGTCGCCAACACCTGGCTCGCCCTGGTGGCGGACGACGAGCTGCTCGCGCTCACGCGCCAGACGCTGGCCACTCGCGAGGAATCGCTGCGGCTCACGCGCCTGCGATTCGAGAACGGCGCAGCGTCCGAACTGGACTTCCGCCAATCGCAATCCTTGTTCGAAGGCGCCCGCGTCGCGCTCGCGCAGCAGCAGCGACAGCGCGCGCAAGACCTCAACGCACTCGCGCTGTTGCTGGGCGAGCCTGTGCCTGCGGACCTGCAAGCGCCTGTGACGATGGCATCACTGGCGCTGCCGGACCTACCGGCCGGCATGCCGTCCGAAGTGCTGGCGCGCCGGCCCGACGTGCGCCAGGCCGAGCAGCAGCTGATCGCCGCCAACGCCAACATCGGCGCGGCACGGGCGGCGTTTTTCCCGCGCATCTCGTTGACGGCCGGCGTAGGCAGCGCAAGTAGCCAACTGTCGGGCCTGTTCCAGGGCGGCTCCTGGGGCTGGACGGCGGCCCCGCAGCTCTTGCTGCCCATCTTCGACGCTGGCCGCAACAGCGCTGGCCTGCGGTCGGCCAACGTTTCGCGCGACATCGCCGTGGCCCAGTACGAGAAGGCGATCCAGACGGCTTTCCGCGAAGTGGCGGACGCCCTGGCCGGTCGCGCCACGCTCGGCGAGCAACTGCAGGCGCAGGGCAACGTAGCGGAGGCGGAAGCAGTGCGGTTCCGTCTTTCCGAACTGCGCTACAACAACGGCGTGTCGAGCTATCTCGATTTGCTGGATGCGCAGCGCTCGCTGTTTGCCGCGAGGCAGGCGCTGATCCAGACCCGGTTGGCGCAACTGCAGAACCAGGTGCTCCTGTATCGCGCGCTCGGCGGTGGCTGGAGCGGCGCGACGCAGTAAGGCTACATCTTCGAGGGCAGCCAGACGGCGATGCCGGGGAAGAACCACAGCAGCAGCACCATCAGGCACATCAGGAAGAAGAAGGGCATGGTGACCCTCGCGATCCAGCCGATATCCTTGCCCGTCATGCCCTGTAGCACGAAGAGGTTGAAGCCCACCGGCGGCGTTATCTGCGCCATCTCCACAACCACCACGATGAAGATGCCGAACCAGATCAGGTCGATGCCCGCGGCCTGCACGGTGGGCAGGATCACGCCCATGGTCAGCACCACCATCGAGATGCCGTCGAGGAAGCAGCCGAGGATGATGTAGAAGACGGCCAGCGCGACCATCAGGAAGAACGGCGAAAGCCCCATCCCCGTAACGACCTCCGCGAGGTGCCGGGGCAGGCCGATGTAGCCCATGGACAGCGTGAGGAAGGCCGCGCCCGCGAGGATCAGGGCGATCATGCAGTACAGGCGCGTGGCGCCCATGAGCGACTCGCGAAAGGTCTGCCAGTTCAGCGAGCGCTGCACGCCGGAGATGATGAGCGACCCCACCACGCCCACGGCGGCGGCCTCCGTCGCGGTAGCAACGCCGCTGTAGATCGAGCCGAGCACCGCCCCGATCAGCACCACCACGGGGATCAGGTGGCGCGAGTCGTACAGCTTCTCCTTCAAGGTCTCGGTGCGGTCCGGCACCGGGATGCGGTGCTTGTTCATCAGCGCCCAGATGGCGAGGTAGCCGGAGAACAGGGACGCCAGAACGATGCCGGGGATGATGCCGGCGACGAACAGCTTTGCGATCGACACGTCGGCCGAGACGCCATACACGATCATGATGATCGAGGGCGGAATGAGCAGGCCCAGCGTGCCGGCGCCGGCCAACGAGCCGATCGTGATGTCCTCCGGGTAGCCGCGCTTGCCCAGCTCGGGAAGCGTCATCTTGCCGATCGTCGCGCAGGTCGCTGCCGAGGAGCCGGATACGGCGGCGAAAATCGTGCAGCCGATCACATTGGTGTGCAGCAGGCGGCCGGGCAGGCGGCCGACCCACGGTGCGAGGCCGCGAAACATGCTTTCGCTCAGCTTGGTGCGAAAGAGGATTTCCCCCATCCAGATGAAAAGGGGCAAGGCAGTGAGCGTCCAGCTCGAAGCCGACCCCCAGACCGTCACCGCCATCGCGTCGCCCGCGGGCCGCGCGGAGAACAGCTGCATGCCGATCCAGGCGACACCCGCAAGTGTGAGGCCGATCCAGACGCTGCTGCCCAAGAGGGCGAACAGCGCCACGATCAGCAAAGTGGTGATGAGGACGTCATTCATTGTGCAATGCCTCTTCAGGCCCGGTGTTCCCGCGCCTGCCCATGAGTTCCAGCACCCAGTCGTCCACGAATGCGATGAACAGGATCACCGTGCCGACGGCCATGGCCATCTGCGGGATCCACAGGGGCGTCGCGTCGCTGCTGGTGGACATATCGTTGATGGCGCGCGAAACCCAGGCCAGACGCACCGAGTAGTAGGCGAACAGGCCCGACAGGCCGATGGCGGCCGAGAGCGCCCACATCTCCAGCGCGTGGCGCCCGCGCGGCGCGAGCCGGCCGAGCAACAAGGTGACCCGGATGTGCTCATTGCGCTTGAGGGTATGGGCCAAGGCCAGGAAACCTGCCGCAGCCATGCTGTAGCCCGCGTAGGCGTCGGTGCCTGGCACGTGGAAGCCGAACTGGCGGCTCGTGATGGACAGCAGCACCATCACGAGCACGCCGATCATCGACAGTGCGGCCAGCCAGGCTGCGCCGTCATACAAGAAATCCAGCAGTCGTCGCATAAGAGTCCCGTCGTTGTGTCCCTGATCCAGGTTTCTCATTCTTGGTCAACGTCAGCGCCGGGCAGGCCTGGATGAAGCATTCTCCCTCAAGCCCGGCCGATTTCTGCCGATGTTGCAGCATCACGGCGCTTTCTCGATATATTGCCAGGGTAAACAGCCGATTCTGACCACATGACTGATCCTCAACAAGCCATTGTTTCTGCCTCGCGGCCGCGCTGGCAGTTCTGGATAGACCGCGGCGGCACGTTCACCGACATCGTGGCCAAGCGGCCGGAGGGTGAGCTGCTCACCTATAAGCTGCTGTCAGACAACCCCGAACAGTACAAGGACGCCGCCGTCGCGGGAATCCGCCACCTGCTCGGATTGAAGACGGGCGAGCCGGTAACGCCCGAGGTGGTCGAGTGCGTGAAGATGGGCACCACCGTGGCGACCAACGCCCTGCTGGAGCGCAAGGGTGAGCCGACACTGCTGGTCACGACCAGGGGCTTTCGCGATGCGCTGCGTATCGCCTACCAGAACCGTCCGCGCCTGTTCGACCGCAACATCGTGCTGCCCGAACTTCTCTACTCGTCGGTGATCGAGGCGCGCGAGCGCGTCGCGGCGCAGGGCGAGGTGATCGAACCGCTGGACGACGTGCTGCTGCGCAAGGACCTGGAGGCGGCGTTCCGGCGCGGGCTGCGCAGCGTGGCCATCGTCTTCATGCACGGCTATCGCTTCACGGCGCATGAGCAGGCCGCCAAGCGCATCGCGAATGAGGTCGGTTTCACGCAAATCAGCACCTCGCATGAGACGAGCCCGATGATGAAGTTCGTCAGCCGTGGAGACACCACCGTGGTGGACGCCTACCTGTCGCCCATCCTGCGCCGCTATGTGGAGCAGGTGGCCGCGGAGATGCCGGGCGTGAAGTTGTTCTTCATGCAATCGTCGGGCGGGCTCACCGATGCCCATGCCTTCCAGGGCAAGGACGCGATTCTCTCCGGCCCGGCAGGCGGCATCGTGGGCATGGCCCGAACAGCGAAGCTTGGCGGCCACGACAAGGTCATCGGCTTCGACATGGGCGGAACGTCCACGGACGTTTCGCACTACGCGGGCGAGTTCGAGCGCGAGTTCGAGACGCAGGTGGCGGGCGTGCGCATGCGCGCCCCGATGATGAGCATCCACACCGTGGCGGCCGGTGGCGGCTCGATCCTCGAGTTCGACGGCTCGCGTTTTCGCGTCGGGCCGCAAAGCGCTGGCGCCAACCCGGGCCCCGCGAGCTACCGCCGCGGCGGGCCGTTGGCGGTGACCGATGCGAACGTGATGGTCGGCAAGATCCAGCCGCGCTACTTCCCGAGAGTGTTCGGGCCGAAGGCCGACGAGCCACTGAGCCAGGACGTGGTCACGGCGAAGTTCAACGAACTGGCCGGCAGGACCGGCCGCAGCGCGGAAGTGGTGGCCGAAGGCTTTATCAACATCGCAGTGCAGCAGATGGCCAACGCCATCAAGAAAATCTCGGTGGCCCGCGGCTATGACGTCACGCGTTATACCTTGCAGTGCTTCGGCGGCGCGGGCGGGCAGCACGCGTGCATGGTGGCGGACGCGCTGGGCATGAGCCGCGTTTTCGTACACCCGCTGGCGGGCGTACTCTCGGCGTACGGTATGGGGCTGGCGGATCAGAACGCCATCCGCGAACAGGCAATCGAACTGCCGCTGGCGCAGGAGACCCTGCCAGTTGTGGCCGAACGGCTGGACGCCTTGGGCGCCGCGGCGAAGGCTGAACTGGAGCGCCAGCAGGTGAGCGCCGGCGCCGTGACATTGCATTTGCGTGTGCACGTCCGCTATGAGGGGAGCGACTCGGCACTGGTGGTTCCTTTCGGCGATCTGGAGACTATCGTTGCCGGCTTCGAGGCGGCGTACCGGCAGCGCTTCGCCTTCCTCATGAAGGGCAAACGCATGATGGTCGAGGCCGTCTCCGTGGAGGCTGTGGTTGCGGGAGGTGCGCCGACTGAGCCGCGCCATGAAGTGCATCCCGTGCGCGACGTGCCGCGGCGAGAGACGGTGCGGATGTATTCGGGTGGGCAATGGCATGAGGCGGCCCTCGTGGTGCGAGAGGACTTGCGTCCCGGTGACCTCATCCCCGGCCCGGCCATCATCGCCGAGAAGAACGCGACCACCGTCGTTGAGCCAGGCTGGGAAGCGAAACTGACAGCGCTCGACCACATCGTGCTGGACCGCCGTGTGCCGCGTGCGACTAAATACGCCGCGGGCACGAGCGTGGACCCGGTGTTGCTGGAGGTGTTCAACAACCTCTTCATGAACATCGCCGAGCAGATGGGCCTTCAGCTGCAAAACACCGCCTACTCGGTGAACATCAAGGAGCGGCTGGATTTCTCATGCGCGTTGTTCGACGCACAGGGCAACCTGATCGCCAACGCGCCGCACATGCCCGTGCACCTGGGCTCGATGGGCGAAAGCATCAAGACCGTGATCCGCGAGAACGCGGGCCGAATGTCCCCCGGCGATGTGTATGTCCTGAACGATCCGTATCACGGCGGCACGCACCTGCCCGACGTCACGGTGATCACGCCGGTCTATCTCGGCGCCGCGGGGTCTTCGACAGGCTCGGACCGATCGGATGTTCCGATGTTCTACGTCGGCTCGCGCGGCCACCACGCCGACATTGGCGGCACGACGCCCGGCTCCATGCCGCCGTTCTCGACGACGATCGATGAGGAGGGCGTGCAGATCAACAACGTCAAGCTGGTCGACCGCGGCACGCTGCGCGATGCGGAGATGCTGGCGCTGCTGCGCAGCGGCACCTACCCGAGCCGCAACCCCGAGCAGAACATGGCGGACCTGAAGGCGCAAATCGCCGCCAATGAGAAAGGTGTGCAGGAACTGCGCAAGATGGTCGACCAGTTCGGGCTGGACGTGGTGCAGGCCTACATGCGACACGTGCAGGACAACGCCGAGGAGTCCGTGCGCCGAGTGATCACGAAGCTCAAGGACGGCCTGTACACGCTGCCCCTGGACAACGGCGCCCAGATCAAGGCCGCCATTCGCGTCGATGCGGCCAACCGCAGCGCGGAGATCGACTTCACCGGCACCTCGCTCCAGCAGGTCAACAACTTCAACGCGCCCACGGCGGTCTGCATGGCGGCGGTGCTCTATGTGTTCCGCACACTGGTGGACGACGATATCCCGCTGAATGCGGGGTGCCTCAAGCCGCTCAAGGTCATCATCCCGCCCGGCTCCATGCTGAACCCGAACCCGCCGGCCTCCGTGGTGGCGGGCAACGTCGAGACATCGATGTGCATCACCAACACGCTCTACGGAGCGCTGGGCGTGATGGCGGCCAGCCAGTGCACGATGAATAATTTCACCTTCGGCAACGCAAGGCACCAGTACTACGAGACCATCTCCGGCGGCAGCGGCGCGGGCGAGGGCTTCGACGGGACGAGCGTGGTGCAAACGCACATGACGAACTCGCGGCTCACGGATCCGGAAGTGCTGGAGTTTCGTTTCCCCGTGCGGCTGGAGAGTTACGAACTCCGCAAGGGCTCGGGCGGGGCAGGCCGCTGGAAGGGGGGCGACGGCGGTGTACGGCGCGTGCGCTTCCTAGAAGAAATGACCGCCAGCATCCTGTCGAACGGACGCAAGTACGGCTCCTTCGGCATGGCCGGCGGCCTGCCGGGGCAAGTGGGCATCAACCGCGTCATCCGCACCGATGGCAAGGTGGAGGAGCTGGGCCACATCGGGCAAGCCGAGATGAAGCCCGGCGACATTTTCGAGATCCACACGCCGGGTGGCGGCGGCTACGGCGCCGCGTGAGGCGCCGCAATTTCAGCACATGAATACGGAAACCCTGCTGGAGAACTACAGGTTCCTGGCCCGGTACAACCGCTGGTTCAACCAGCGGCTGTATGCGGCGTGCGAGCAACTGCCGGACGATGAGAGAAAACGCGATCGCGGCGCCTTTTTCGGCTCGATCCACAACACGCTGAACCACGTGATGTGGGGCGATCGAATGTGGCTACAGCGCTTCGCCAGTCAGGGCGCGGACACGCCGGGACTGGGAGGCGATGTGCTGGATCTTCCACCCGGCGCTCGCTACGAAACGGTGCTGTATGACGATTGGGCGATCCTGCGCGCCAAGCGCGACGAACTCGATGCGGCGGTCGAGGCCTGGCTGGGGCTGATGCCTGCGGACTATCCGCTGCGCACGATGCGCTACTGCAACACGAAAGGCGTGCAACGCGAGCATCTCACGTGGCTGGCGTTGACTCATTTTTTCAACCACCAGACTCACCATCGCGGGCAGGTGACAACGCTGCTGGCGCAAGCGGGCATCGACCCCGGCACCACGGACCTCATCGCGCTCGTCTAGGCAACAAAAAACCCGCCGGGGTGCGGCGGGTTTTCTTGGGGGCCGAAGCAGCGTCGCTTACTTCTTGGAGCTCGCTGCGGGAGCTGCGGGCTTGGCCGCATCGGCTTTGGCTGTCTTGGTGTCTTCCTTGGCTTTCTTCTCAGATTCCTTCTTCTCGGTCTTGGCGACACCCTTGAAGGCGGAGCCGTTCACGGTCAGGCCCTCGGCCGAGAACTTGGCGGCGTTGCTTTCGCCGATGCCCTGCACGCGGGCGATGAAATCCTGCCAGTCCTTGAAGTTGCCCTTCTTGCGCTCGTCGAGGATCTTGGTGGAAATGCCCGGGCCGATGCCCTTGACGCCGTCCAGCTCGGCCGGGGTGGCCTTGTTGACGTCGACAGCAGCAAACGAAGCGGCGGCGTACAGCATGGCCACAATGGCCAAAATCTTCTTCAGCATGTTTTTCTCTCTCCTAAGTGGGATTGGTTGCCCGCCGGATTGGCGGGAATTCCCATAACGACGCCTGGCCGCACGGCGTTGACACCTCTGCGACACCGGAGGTACCTACCAAAGTCTCGTCTCAGGTGGCTGCGAGCGTCGCCATGTAGCGGGCGACGCCCGTATGCACGTCGGCGAACACGTGGTCGCAGCCTGCGGCGCGCAACGCCGTGATGTCCGCCTGGGTGTAGCACTGGTACTTGCCGCGCAAGGCATCCGGGAAAGGGATGTACTGGATCCGGCCCTTTGCGGTTGCCGACACCGCGTCGAACGGCTGGTTCGCATCGGTGTCGAGTGCATTGATGACGGCCACTGCCACGTCGTTGAACGGCTGCGCCCGACCCGTACCGAGGTTGAATATGCCGGATTTCTCCGGGTGATCGAAGAACCAGAGGTTCACCGCGACCACGTCGTCGATGAAGATGAAGTCGCGCTTCTGCTCCCCGGCGGCGTACCCGCCGTACTCGCCGAACAGGTTCACCTTGCCCTCGGCCCTGAACTGGTTGAACTGGTGGAACGCGACACTCGCCATGCGGCCCTTGTGCTGCTCGCGCGGGCCGTAGACGTTGAAATACCGGAACCCGGCCACCTGGCGCTTGGTCCGTTTGAAGTCTTTGCCGCATTCGCGCCTCATGCGCTGGTCGAACAGCAACTTGGAATAGCCGTATACATTGAGCGGCCGCTCGAAATCGGGCGATTCGACGAACGTGTCCGAGCCGCCATAGGTGGCGGCCGACGAGGCGTAGAGCAGGCGGCTGCCGCGCTCCTGGCAGGCATTGAACAGGCCACACGAAAGGGTGTAGTTGTTGTCCATCATGTACTTGCCGTCCGTCTCCATGGTGTCGCTGCAGGCGCCCTCGTGGAAGACGGTGTCCACCTTGCCGAAGTAACCTTCCGCGAAGAGGTCATAGAACATGTCCAAATCGACATAGTCTGCGATCTTCAGGTCGGCCAGGTTGCGGAACTTGTCGCCTTGCGTCAGGTCGTCGACCGCGATGATGTCGTCGATGCCACGGGCGTTCAGGCCCTTGACCAGGTTGCTTCCGATGAAACCGGCGGCGCCGGTGACCACGACACGCGTCATGAAAAGAGCTCCTCATAGGAAACGGTAGCGGTGCCGAATTTGCCGACGACGATGCCGCCCGCCTTGTTGGCCAGCGGCATCGCCTCGCGCGGGCTCATCCCCGCGGCAACCAGTGCAGCCAGCGTCGCGATAACGGTGTCGCCCGCGCCCGTGACGTCGAAGACCTCGCGTGCCTGGGCTTGCACGTGTTGCTCGCCCTGCGCGTCGAACAGCGTCATGCCGTCTTCGCCGAGAGTTACCAGCAGCGCACCCAGCCGCAGGTGCTCGCGCAACTGCTGCGCCTTGGCGCGCAGTTCATCGTCGGAGCGCCAGGCGCCGACCACTTGTTGAAGCTCCAGCCGGTTGGGGGTGATCACGGTGGCACCCGAGTAACGTGCGTAATCGGAACCCTTCGGATCGACGAGGACGGCTTTGCCAAGCGCGCGTGCCTGCTCGATCATGGAGGTGATGTGCGCCAAGCCGCCTTTGCCGTAATCGGAAAAGAGGACGGCGTCATGGCTCGGCGCCAGCGAAGCGAACGCCTCGGTCTGCGATGCCAGGGCCTCGTGATCGGGCTCGTTTTCGAAATCCATTCGCAGCAATTGCTGGTGCCGGCCAATCACACGCAGCTTGACGGTTGTGCGCAGCCCCGCGTCGCGCTTGAGGTGGGTGGCGATGCCCGTTTCGCGCAAGAGGGCTTCGAGGCGATGGCCGGGCTCGTCGTCGCCCACCACGCCAAGGAAGCTCGCCTTGGCGCCCAGGGTCACGACGTTGTAGGCCACGTTGGCGGCGGCGCCGATGCGCTCTTCTTCTCGCGTCACCTTTACCACCGGTACGGGCGCTTCGGGCGAGATGCGGTCGACCGCGCCGTGCCAGTAGCGATCAAGCATCGCGTCGCCGACAACGAGCACGCGCGCTTTCGCGAGTTGCTGCTTGGATGGGTTCATAACTCTTCTACTCTACGCGCTGGGTAACTGTCCCAGGCCTGGCAGCCGGGGCATTGCCAGAAATGCTGTTTTGCTTCGAAACCGCAGGCGGCGCAGCGGTATCGGGTGAGTGGCTTGACCGCATGGTCGAGCGCGCCCTGCACGAACGGGGGAGGGCTCGCGTTCCAGGTGCTTGACGTACCAGCTGCGTGCCGACTGCGTGTCCGGCTCGAGCGCGACGATGCCCTCCAGCACGTCCAGCGAGGGCGACAGCTCATAGGCCGCCCGCAGCAAGTCCAGCGCCTGTGCCTGGCGCCCGCTGGCGATCGCCGCCTCCGTCAGGGGCCTCGCCACCAACGGGACGGCGGTGGGCGCCGACTTTTCAAGCGCGGCGAGCGTCTGGAACGCCGCGTCCGCATCCCCGGCACGCCGCTGCAACGCCGCCAGATCGATGCCGGGCCTCGCGGCGCCGGGGTCGGCTTTCATGGCTTCGCGCAACAACTTTTCCGCCTGCCCGGGCGCGGCGCCGGCCGCCTGCTCGCACAGGTAGTGGGCTTGCCGGCCGCTGAAGTTTCCATGGCCGGAGGCCTCGAGCTTGCGCGCGATCTCCGAGGCCTGCGCCCAATCGCGCGAACGCTCGTAGATGGCCAGCAGCGCCAGCAGCGCCTGACCCTCAAAAGCCGTTCCCTCGAGCTTGCGCAGCGCCTCCTCGGCCCGGTCCAGCAGGCCGGCCTTGAGAAAGTCGAGCGCCAGGGCGTGCTGCGCGCGGTGGCGCTCCGCACGGCTCAGGTCGCCGCGCGAGAGCAGGTGCTCATGCACGCGCACCGCGCGCTCGTACTCACCCCGGCGGCGAAAGAGGTTGCCCAGCGCGAAGTGCAACTCGGTCGTGTCGGGGTCGTTCTGGACGGCTTCGATGAAGGCGTCGATGGCCTGGTCCTGCTGTTCGTTCAGCAGGAAATTGAGGCCGCGGAAATAGGCCTTGGGTGCCTGTCGGTTCTCGATGCGCAGCTGGCGCAGGTCGAGGCGCGAGGCCACCCAGCCCAGCACAAAGGCGATTGGAAGGCCCCACAGCACCCAGCTCAGGTCAAATTCCATGTTGCCCCATGTGGGTCGCCTCGGCGGCGTCCGCCGCGCCCGAAGCCTGGTGCGCACGCCTCGCCGCGACACGGTGCTTCCACCAGCGGGGCACCATGCCCAGCGCGCCAATGCCAAGACCGAGCGCGAAAGCGGCCAGGACCACAAGCACCATCGGCGCGCGCCAGACCGTGCCGAAGAAGAAGTGCACGGTGACGTCTTCCTGGTTGTTCAGGGCAAAAGCGAAGAGGGTAAAAAAAATGGCTGCCTTGAGCAGCCACATGAGGTATTTCATCGATCTCCTCTGTGGAGAAGCCGATTCTAGCTAGGCGCTGCCAGCTAGGACTTGGTTTCCGCTTCGATCTCGGCGGTGCGCTTGTCCACCGCCTCACGCAGGGCCTTGCCCGGCTTGAAGTGAGGTACACGCTTTTCGGGGATGTGCACGCTCTCGCCGGAGCGCGGGTTGCGGCCCATGCGAGGCGGGCGCCGATTGATCGAAAAGCTGCCGAATCCGCGGATTTCTATGCGGTGCCCGCGCACCAGCGCTTCGCTCATCGCGTCAAGTATCGTCTTGACGGCGTACTCGGCGTCGCGGTGGGTGAGCTGGCTGAAACGTGCAGCCAGTTCTTCGACAAGATCGCTTCGGGTCATGGGCTGTCAGGATTGTCATCCCGGGCTTGACCCGGGATCCATCTCACGCCGGAAAGACTGCAACCGGCGCGGGATGGATTGCGGGTCCAGCCCGCAATGACAGTCCGTTCTTACTTCTCGGTATTGTCCAGCTTGGCGCGCAGCAGGGCGCCCAGGCTGGTGGTGCCGGCGTTCTCGCGAGCGGATTGCTGCGAGAGGTTCGACATCTG
>JAQZBU010000170.1 GCA_029237735.1 Ramlibacter sp.
CGAGGGGACCCACGGCATCCAGGCCGCCGACCTGCTGGGCCGAAAGGTGCTGATGGAGGGCGGGCGCGGGCTGGAACTTCTGGCCGGACGCGTCGACGCGACGATCGAGCGGGCGGTCCACCGCCCCGACCTCTCGGAACACGCGCGCGTGCTTGGCAACGCGCTGATGCAAGTGGGCGACGCGACACGCGCAGCCTGGTCCACCGGCGACCCGGCGCTGGCCCTGGCCAACGCGGTGCCCTACATGCAGGCTTTCGGCCACATGGTTATCGCCTGGATCTGGCTGGACGTCGCCCTCACGGTTCCGGAGCAAGCCGCGCAGCAGTCGCCTGTGCACCAGGGGCGGTTGCGCGCCGCGCGCTACTTCTTCCACTACGAGTTGCCGAAAATCGGCGCATGGCTGCAGGTGGCCGCCAGCCGCGATCAGACCTGCGCCGAAATGCCCGAAGAGGCGTTCTGATGGCGTCACCCTGATCTGGGTGCGCTCGCGCCTGGACAAGACCGGCTGAAGCACAATTGGCGTCAAGCTCAACCCTTGAAGGAAGTCAGGCATGCCCCGTACCGTTTCGCAACTTTTCGACCTCAGCGGCAAGACTGCCCTGGTGACCGGCGGCTCGCGCGGCCTCGGCCTGCAGATGGCGCATGCCCTGGGTGAAGCCGGCGCGCGGATCATGCTGACATCGCGCAAGGCCGACAACCTGGAAGAGGCCGTGGCTGAGCTGCACGGTGCCTCCTGGGGCGCGCCGGCCGAGGACTATCCGGTCGAGGCCTGGGACAAGCTGATGAACCTGAACGTGCGCGGCTATTTCATCTTGTCGCAGCACATCGCCAAGCGCAGCATGATTCCCCGCCGCAGCGGCCGCATCGTGAACATCGCCTCCATCGCAGGCCTGGGCGGCAATCCGCCAGACCTGAACATGGTGGCCTACAACACGTCCAAGGGCGCTGTGATCAATTTCACCCGTGCGCTGGGCTGCGAATGGGGCAAGTACAACATCACGGTTAACGCGATCTGCCCGGGTTTCTTCCCGAGCAAATTGACCCAGGCCACGCTGAGCCGACTGGGTGAGGACACGCTGGCCGCGCACGCGCCACTCAAGCGGTTGGGCGATGCGGAAGATCTCAAGGGGGTCACGCTGCTGTTCGCATCGGACGCGGGCAAGCACATCACTGGGCAGTGGATTGCGGTAGACGGCGGCGTGAGCGTCGTCACGGGAGGCTGACATGGCCCCCACGCTTGTCACTCCGTCCGGCGGCGGCTGAGCTATGAACTTCGGCGTCAACATCCCCTTCGTCCATCACCTGGGTTTCGAGCTGGTGCAGTTCGACGATGGCCAATCGGAAATCCGGTACGAGCCCAGGCCCGAGCACCTCAACTCTTTCGGCGTGACGCACGGCGGTGCCTGCATGACCTTGATGGACGTCACGATGGCGGCCGCGGCGCGCAGCGTGAACAAGCAGATGGGCGTGGTCACCATCGAGATGAAGACCAGCTTCATGCAGCCTGCGCGTGGCATCCTGAGTGGCAAGGGCCGGCTGATGCACCGCACCCCCACCATGGCGTTCACAGAAGCCACGATCTACGACGCGGACGGCAAAGCCTGCGCGCATGCCACCGGCACCTTCAAATACGTCAAACGGCTGCCCACCGGAGCGAAGAGCACACAGCCGCTCGACGTCATTTCCACCGACTAGGAAGAGCGCGATGCCCCAGAACAGACAAATCCACCTCGACAACCGCCCCCAAGGCGAGGCCACTGCGAGTAACTTCAAGCTGGTTACCGCCGAAACACCGCCGCTGCAGGATGGCCAGGTGCTCGTGCGCCATCATTTCCTCAGCCTGGATCCGTACATGCGCGGCCGGATGAACGACGCGAAAAGCTATGCCGCGCCGCAGCCCGTGGGCCAGGTCATGCAGGGTGGCACGGCCGGTGAGGTGGTAGAGAGCCGCTCTCCCAAATACCAGCCCGGCGACAAGGTGGTGGGCATGGGCGGCTGGCAGGAGTACAGCGTCGTCAACGCGGAGCAGCCCGGCGCACTGCGCAAGGTGGACACCACCCACGTGCCGCTGTCGCATTACCTGGGCGCGGTGGGCATGCCGGGCGTCACGGCCTGGTACGGCCTGGTGAAGATCATCGAGCCCAAGCCCGGCCAAACGATGGTGGTGAGCGCGGCCTCCGGCGCCGTGGGCAGTGCGTTCGGCGCGCTGGCCAAGGCGCGCGGTTGCCGCGTGGTGGGCATCGCCGGCGGCGCGGACAAGTGCAAGTACGTGGTGGACGAACTCGGGTTCGACGCCTGCATCGACTACAAGGAGCACACGGACGCGGGTTCCTTGTCCAAGGCGTTGAAGGAAGCGTGCCCGGCCGGCATCGACGGCTACTTCGAGAACGTCGGCGGCATGGTGCTGGACGCGGTGATGATGCGCATGAACGCCTTCGGCCGGATTGCGCTGTGCGGCATGATTTCCGGCTACGACGGCAAGCCGATTCCGATGGCGTATCCGCAACTGCTGCTGACGAATCGCCTGATGCTGCAGGGCTTCATCGTCAGCGAGCACATGGCAGTGTGGCCCGAGGCGCTGAAGGAACTGGGCATGCTGGTCGGCAGTGGCAAGCTGCGGCCGCGCGAGTCGGTCGCGCAGGGGATTGAAGCGGCGCCGGAAGCTTTCCTGGGACTCTTGAAGGGGAAGAACTTCGGGAAACAGCTGGTCAAGCTGGTGTGATCGGTTAATTGCCGGTAAGCGAAGTCAGCCTGGCGTATTCACCTGCCTCGCCACGTTGCTCAGCGGGTTCACTGGGCGAATGTCGGTATGTGGGTTGTGAGATCACCTTTTGCCACCAGCCGGCCACATAGGCGAAGTGCTCGAGGACGGGCAAGAGGTCCCACCCGCCGGCCGTGTCGCTGTGCAAATCACGTATCAGCAGCAGCTCGCCGCCTTCGCCGCCGAGGCCAAGCCGGGCGCCGTAGCTGTCGCGCCAGAGGGTCGAGAACGACAGCGCCACACCGAAAAGTTCCTCGGCGCGCTCGCTCGGTGGAGCACCCAGGGCCGCGCTGAGCACGATGCGGTCGGGACTGATTGCCCATTCCATCAGCACGACAGTCTTGTCCGAGAACTGGAGCGCCCAGGCGCCGTCGTCAGCCTGGTCGATGGCGGTGATCTTGTCCGTCTGGCGCGCGACGTCGACAAGCCGGTTCATCAACGCCGTTGGGTCGGTGAGTGTTTCCATGCTCCTCCTGTAGTTGCCTGCTGCCAGTGAGTAACACCCCGCGGAACTTGGTTCCCGAATTGACCACCGGACCCTGCGGCGGGGTTATAAACCGGTAAGTGCGTAGAGGAGATGCCGATGCATGCCACACACGAAGTGCTCAACCAGCCCGAACCGCTGGTGAACTACAACCTGTTCGAAGGAAATCGCGCCTTGCAGGGTGCGCTGGCGCTGAATGCGCCCACGCTCGACACGGGATCCCTTGCCGCGCTGGGCTCGAGGCTCGGCAGTGCCGAGATGCAGACGCATGCCCGCCTTGCGAACACCCACGCGCCCCTGCTGCGCAGCCACGACCGGTTCGGGCGCCGCGTCGACCAAGTCGAATTCCACCCGAGTTATCACGCCCTCATGACGGCAGCCGTCGGTGCGGGCATCCACGGCACGCCCTGGGTCCACGGCGGCGAGTCGCCGCACGTGCTCAGAGCGGCGTCGTTCATGCTGTTCACTGAACTCGAGCCGTCGGTGCTGTGCCCGATTTCGATGACGTACGCGGCGCTGCCGGCCCTGCTCCCCAACACCGCCATCTACGGCGACTGGAGCCCGAAGCTCGGCAACCGGCAGTACGACCCGGCCCTCAAGTCGTGGCGCGACAAGTCGGGCCTGACCATGGGTATGGGGATGACGGAGAAGCAGGGCGGCTCGGACGTGCGCGCCAACACGAGCGAGGCCACGCCCGACGGCAAGGACGAATGGGGCCAACGGTTCCGCATCACGGGCCACAAGTGGTTCCTCTCGGCGCCGATGTGCGATGCATTCCTGGTGCTGGCGCAATCGCCCGGCGGCCTGAGCTGCTTTTTCATGCCGCGCGTGCTGCCGGATGGCACTGTCAACGCCATGTTCATCCAGCGTCTGAAGGACAAGCTGGGCAACAAGGCCAACGCCAGCTCCGAAGTGGAATTCGCCGGCGCCACCGCGTGGCTGGTCGGGGAGGAGGGCCGCGGCGTGCCGCAGATCCTCGAAATGGGTTCGATGACGCGCATGGATTGCGCGCTCGGTACCAGCGGCCTGATGCGGCATGCGTTGTCGATCGCGCTGGACCACACGGCGCAGCGCGAGGCCTTCGGCAAGCGGCTCATCGACCAGCCCCTGATGCGTAACGTGCTGGCCGACCTGGCGCTGGAATCCGAAGCATCGACGGCGCTGGCGATGCGCATCGCGCGCGCCTTCGACAAGCCCGGCGACGCGCACGAGACCGCGATCGCCCGGTTGCTGACCCCGATCGCAAAATTCTGGATTTGCAAGCGCGGGGCCCACTTTGGCGAGGAAGCGATGGAATGCCTGGGTGGCAACGGCTACGTGGAAGAGGGCGGCGAGGGCATCATGGCCCGCATTTACCGCGAGATGCCGGTCAACTCGATCTGGGAAGGCGCCGGCAACATCATGGCGCTGGACCTGCTGCGCGCGCTGCGCAAGGCCGACGGCGGCGCCGCTTTGGCGCACGAGCTTGCGCCTGCCAAAGGCGCGCACCCGGCGCTGGACAAGCTGGCCGCGGCCCTGCCTGCCCGTGTGGAGGCCATGGCCACCGAGGTCGAGGCGCGAAGGCTCGCACAAGACGTCGCCCTGGCCGTGCAGGCCGCGTTGCTGTACCAGACGGCGCCGGACGCCGTGTTCAGCGCGTTCTGTGATTCGCGCCTGGCCGGCAACTGGGGCCACACATTCGGCACGCTCGGCAGCGATACGGATTTCGACGCCATCATCTCCCGTGCCATGCCGCGCTGAACTTCCCCCGACCCACACAGGAACCGCACCATGCCCGACTTGATCCTGCACCATTACCCGAGCTCTCCGTTCTCCGAAAAGATCCGACTGGTGCTGGGCTACAAGAAACTGGGGTGGAAGTCCGTGGTTATTCCGGCCATCATGCCCAAGCCGGACGTGCTGGCCCTTACCGGCGGCTACCGCAAGACACCGTTCCTGCAGGTCGGGGCCGATATTTATTGCGACAGCGCGCTGATTTGCGACGTGCTCGAACACGTGCAGGCCGAGCCCGCGCTCTACCCACTGCACCTCAAGGGCGTCTGCCGGGTCTTCGCGCAGTGGGCGGACACCACGCTGTTCTGGGCCGCGATGGCCTACAACCTGCAGCCCAGGGGCGCGGCCCAGGTGTTCGCCAAGGCCCCGCCCGGGGCCGCCAAGGCGTTCGGCGAGGACCGCAAGGCGATGAGCAGCAATATGGTGCGCCTGCGGCCGGGGGACGCCACATCCGCCTTCCGCTCGTACCTGCGAAGGATCGCGCACATGGCGGAGGAGCACGACTTTCTGTTCGGCACCGAACCCTGCGTCGCTGACTTCGCCACGTACCACAGCCTCTGGTACACGCGCGTGCAGGTGCCCCTGATGGCCGACATTCTGAACGCCACGCCCGCGGTGGGCGAGTGGATGGACCGCATGGCGGCGATCGGGCACGGGGGCATGGACAAATTCAATTCGGCGGACGCGATCACGGTCGCGAATTCCGCCGAGCCGATGCCGCCGGGCCAGAACCTGCTGATCGACAGCGCTTTCCAGGACGACCACGGCATACCGCTGGGCACGCGCGTCACTATCGCGGCGGAGGTTTTCGGCCTGGAGCCCACCGAGGGCACACTGCTCGCCGCCACACGCACCCATTACACGCTGCAGCGCGAAGATTCACGCGCAGGCGTCGTGCACGTGCATTTCCCGCGCATCGGCTATGTATTGCGCAAGGCCGAGGTTGCCACCTGATTTGGCGACATGACGGCGGCCCAGGGCTTTTGCGTTTTCGACACGGCCATCGGCCCCTGCGGACTGGCTTGGGGAGAGCGCGGTGTTGTCGGAGTGCAGCTGCCCGAGGGGGACTGGGAGGCCACGCGAGTGCGCATGCGCCGGCGCTTTCCCGGCGCGCCGGAGACACCGCCGCCGGCATCGATGCAATCGGTCAGCCTGCGGGTGGCCGCACTCATGTCGGGTCGACCCGATCACTTGCTGGATGTCGAGCTGGACATGACCGGCGTATCGCCGTTCCACCAGCGCGTCTACAGCATCACGCGCGCCATCCCGCCCGGCCGAACACTCACCTACGGCGAAGTGGCCGACCAGCTGGGTGAGCCCGGCGCTGCGCGCGCCGTGGGCCAGGCGCTGGGCCACAACCCTTTCGCACCGATCGTGCCGTGTCACCGGGTGCTGGCGGCGCGCACGGGCGGTGGCGGCTTCTCGGCAGAAGGTGGCGTGGCCACGAAGCTGCGCATGCTGCAGATCGAAAAGGCGCAGCTGGGCCCTGAGCCGGGCTTGTTCGACTGAGTCGCAGACTCAGGCGGCCGCGGAGCGCAGCCCGAAGGTGACGAGTGTTGCCTCGGCCGTGCGCCGGTCCTGCGGCCTCGCCTTGGCCTCCAGCGTCAGAGCAGACGGCCTCAGCGCATAGACGAGTGCGCGGCGGTGCTCGTCGGTGGTGAAGACCTCGCCCGCGCGCAGCACGATGTCGCGCGGATCGTTGTCCAGGGTGATCCACAGGTCGCCCGATTCGCAGCGCAGGGTCACAGCGGAGGCGTCGGCGATGTCGAACAGGCCCTGGTGCTCCAGGGCGACTTGGTAGCGGCTCGATCCGGTTTGCATGAAATATCCCCTTTCGCATTCCGTGTGCAAATGACTATACTGAGGCAACACCCAGCGCTCAAACGCTGATTTGGAATACCTTGCATGCATTCAAGGAATGCGAATCCCTTCGGCGAGTCGCCGCCGCAACCACGTTCGGCGCAGTTGCGCCTGGCGCTGCTGCCGGCGTTCGAGGCGGCAGCGCGCACGCTGAGCTTTACGCTGGCGGCACAAGAACTCTTCCTGACGCAGTCAGCCATCAGCCGGCAGATCCAGCAACTGGAAGCCGCGCTGGGCACGGCCTTGTTCGAGCGGCGCCATCGCGCTCTCGCTCTCACGGAGGCGGGCAGGGTGATGCAAAGGGCCGTCAACGACAGCCTCGAGCGGCTGCGCGATGCGGCCGTTGCGGTGCGCGCGCGGTCGGGGCCGCGGCAGGTGGCCATCACTTGTACGCCGGGCTTCGCATCGCTGTGGCTGATTCCGCGCCTCACGCGCTTCACAGCGGCCCACCCGCAGGTGGATGTGCGCATCTCCGCCACGCTTGAAGTGCTGGACCTTGCCCGCAGTGACATCGACGTGGCGGTGCGGTTCGTCCCGAGCAGCATGGGGCAGGGCCCGGCGCTGTTCGAGGAGGAAGTGCAGCCTCTGTGCGCGCCGCAATTGCTGGAGGGCGATCGCCCCTTGAAGAACCCGGCAGACCTCGCACATCACACGCTGCTGGCAGCCGACATGCCGTATGGAGAAGCCCTCACGGTGGATTGGGAGCCGTGGTTCCAGGTGATGGGCCTGCAAGGATGAGATGCTGCGCTCGGGCCGCCTCGTCGCGCCGTTCCGGGGGCGCGCCGCCACGCGTCGCGGCTATTACATTGCCATGTCACCCACTGGCGCTGTCAACGCCGATGCTCAGGATTTCGCGGGCTGGCTTGTGGCGGAGGCCGAACAGGCGCGCGAGGCGGCGGCGCAAAAAGTCCGCAGCCCAGGCTCAGCGCCTGCGCGGGCGCGCCGGTCCCCCACTCGAAGACCGCGCGGTTGAGCCGGCGGGCGTGCGCTGGCTCTTATAGGGGCTCACGTTCGCGGGGAGGCAGGTCGGCTGCTCGCGGATGCACATCGAGTGGACGGGGCGGCACGTCCACGACCGGCTGCACGCGGTCCAGGCGCGCGTCGATCCGGCCCTGGAGCTCGGCCAGTCGCGCGTCGAGCGAGCGGCTCATCTGCTCGACCTGGCTGCGCAAGTCCCGCTGGCTTTGCACCATCGCCTTC
>JAQZBU010000171.1 GCA_029237735.1 Ramlibacter sp.
GATGAATTTGCCGGGACCCTTCACCGGCTCCAGCCTGGCCAGCGCTTCGTAGGTGGTTCCCGGCCGGTTGCAGGTGTCGTGGTCGATCGTCACTTCGCGCCGGGTCACGGCGCCGGTGGCCTTGTCGGTCACCGCCATCGTGGTCGTCACGGCAATGATCTCGTCGCGGTAGCGGCCCGCCTCCTGCGCACGCTCGGTGCGCTGCTGGCTCTGCGCCGAGAAGCGGTCCTGCGCCTCGCGGCTGATGTCGTAGCGTTCGGCCACGATGTCGGCGGTGTCGATCATCGCCATGTAGACGTCGGGCTTGTTCTCCCTGATCCACGGGTCCGTGCCGTAGTCGCTGTCGCGCGTCTCGATACCCGAGATGCTCTCGACGCCGCCGGCGACGATCGCCGGTGCGCCGTCCAGCACGATGCGGCCTGCGGCCTCTGCGATCGCATACAGGCCCGACGCGCAGAAGCGGCTCACGGTGCCGCCCGCGATACCGATCGGAAGCCCCGCGCGGATCACCGTCTGGCGGCCGATGTTGCGGCCGGTGCGGCCTTCCGGGTAGCCGCAGCCGAGCACCAGGTCCTCGATCAGGCCGGGGTCGATGCGCGCGCGCTCGACGGCGGCCTTCACGGCGAACGAGGCCAGCGTGGGGCCGGGGGTGATGTTGAATTCGCCGCGATGCGCCTTGGTGAGCGGTGTGCGGGCGGTGGAGACGATGACGGCTTCACGCATGGCAGAAAACCTCGGTGGATGGAACAGGGGGAATCAAAGGGCGGCCGGAACGGCGAGACGAAAACGCGCGAGCGCGACATCCTCCTCCCATTCGACCTTGAGTTCGACCGGCGCCTCGGCGGCCAGCGATTCGTTGGGGTCAACGATGTTGGTCAGCAGGCGCGGCCCTTCCTCGAGTTGCACCAGCGCCACGTTGTACGGAAGTCGCGCCTCGAAGGCCGGGTGATACGCCGTGTGGTAGATGACCCAGCTCAGCAGCCGGCCGCGGCCGCTGGCGCGCTCCCAGCGAACGTCGGGGCTCAGGCAGGCTGGGCAATGGCGCCGGGCCGGCAGCCACGCATGGCCGCAGTTGCAGCGCTGGACCACGAGGTGGCCCTCGCGCAGCGCGTCCCAGTACGGACGGCTCACGTCATTGATGTCGGGTTGGGGCATGTTCATATCAATTCCCCAGCAGCAACGTGCCGTGTGTGTGCATGGTGCCGCCCTGATTACTCACGAGGCACAACTTCGCGTCGGGCACCTGCAGCCGCGCGGTGCCTCGCATCTGCCGCACACCCTCCATGATCAGCTGCATCCCCGGCATGCCGGTTTCGGACAGCAGGCCGCCACTGGTGTTGATCGGCAAGCGGCCGCCGATCTCGATCGCACCGTCGGCGACGAAGCGGCCTGCCTCGCCCTTGCGGCAGAAGCCGTAATCTTCGAGTGTCATCAGCACGGTGACAGTAAAGCAATCGTAGAGCTGCGCCACGTCGACTTGAGCGGGCTTCACGCCGGCCATGCGAAACGCCGTGTCGGCGGCACGCGCCGCCTCGGTCGATGTCAGCGTGGCACGCTGCGGGATCTCGTACGAAGTCTGGCCGTGGCCGAAGCCGAGCACGGGCACCGGCTGGGCCACGCCCAGCTCTTTGGCGCGCTTTGCGCTCATCACCACCAGAGCGGCGCCACCATCGGACACCAGCGCGCAGTCGTCTTTGCGGATCGGGTCCACGATCCACGGCGACGTCATGTACTTGTCCAGGTCGAGCGGCGAGCGCAGCTGGGCGTTGGGGTTGCCCGCGCCGTGCTTGCGGCTCGCGATGGCGACGGCGGCGAAGTCTTCGGGCCTGGTGCCGTACTCGATCATGTGGCGGCGATGGATCATCGCGTAGCCGGCCGCGGTGGAGAACCAGCCGTACGCCGCGTCGTCTCCCCGCGGGCGGCCGAACACTGCACGGTTGCCGGTGCGCGGGTTGTCGGCGTAGCACACGAGCGCGACGTCGCACTGGCCCGCTTCGATGGCCATGATGGCGAAGGACAGCAGCGTGATGTTGGCCGCGCCGCCCTGGTCCCAGGCCCCGCCGATGCGCGGCGTGATACCCAGCGCCTCGGCCACCTTCTGGCCGAACATGAACTGGTGTGCGGACGTGGGCACCTTCACGAACACCGCGTCCACCACCGACTTGTCGATGCCCGCGTCGGCGATGGCGTTGCGGCAGGCCTCGACATTGAGCGACACCGTGTCGCTGCCGGGCAGCTTGCCGAAAGCCGTGTGGCCGATGCCGGCGATCACGTGCCGGCCGCTCAGGTTACCCATATTCAGTTTCCCGTGAAGCGCGGCGCTCGCTTGTCCGCGAAAGCCTGGCGGCCCTCGGCGGCGTCGTCGGTGCGCTGCAGGATGTGTTGCACGAATTGTTCGAAGCGCAGGCCGGCAGCCAGGCCTTGGTCGCTGCCGCGCAGCGCGAGCTCCTTGGCGGCCTGCACCGCGAGCGGGGCGTTGGCGGCGATGCGGCGCGCGAGATCGAGCGCAGTCTCCATCACCTTGTCCGCCGGCACCACGCGGTTGACCAGGCCCCAGCGTGCGGCCGTCTGCGCATCGATGGCGTCGCCGATCAGCAGCATCTCCATCGCGATCGCGTGCGGCAACTGTTGCGGCAGGCGCTGCGTGCCGCCGTTGGCCGCGATGATGCCGCGCTTGACCTCGCTCAGCGCGAAGGTGGCATGGTCGGCCGTCACGCGAAGGTCGGTCGCCAGCATCAGCGTCATGCCGCCGGCCAGGCAATGACCGTTGATGGCGGCGATGACCGGCTTCCAGATCTCCAGGCCGCGGTTGAGCAGCATGCCCTTTTGCGTCTGCCATATCTCGGACATTTGCACCTTGCGGCCGATCCACGACTTCAGGTCCGCGCCCGCGCTGAACACTTTGTCGCCCGCGCCGGTAACGACAGCGACCCGGATCGCATCGTCATCGCGCACGCGGGTCCAGGCCTGGGACAGCGCCTGGTAATGCTCGGCGTCGAGCGCGTTGCGCTTCTCGGGCCGGTTGATGGTGATGACGGCGATGCCGCCTTCCAGCAGGTCGAGGTCGATGGACATACTTGCTCCTTGCGGCTCAGCGGCCAACGCCCAGCAGCTGGCGCGCCAGCACCATGCGGTGCACTTCCGATGGGCCTTCGCCGATGCGCTTGATGCGCAGCTCGCGATACCAGCGCTCCAGCGGCAGTTCTCGCGACACACCGAGCGCACCCAGGATCTGGATACAGCGGTCGACCACGCGGCCGGCCGTTTCGGTGGCCACCACTTTGGCAATCGACGACGCCACCTTCAGGTCGCCACGGCCCAGGTCGGCGATCCAAGCGGCCTGGTAAGTCAGCATACGCGCGGCGCGCAGTTCCATCTCGCTGTCGGCGACCATCCATTGCACGGCCTGCTTGTCCGCCAGCTTGGTTTTGAAGGTCTCGCGCTCGCGCGCCCAGTCGATGGCGATCTGCAGCGCGGCCTGCGCAACGCCGATGGTGCCGGCGGCGTAGGGGATGCGGCCTTCAACCAGCCACTTCTCGCACACCGCGAAGCCCTTGCCCTCCTCGCCCAGTCGGTCTTCCACAGGGATCTCGACGTCCTTGAACGTGATTTCGTAGGGCGAATAGGAACGAATCACCGGGATCTCCTTCAGGCTCATGCCTTCGGGCTGACCGTTCACGATGAAGCAGGTGATGCCGCCGCGGTCGCCCTGCTCACCCGTGCGCGCGAAGACGATGCCCCAGTCGGCGCCATCGGCGCCCGTGATCCACATCTTGCTGCCGTTGAGAATGTATTTGTCGCCCGAGCGCACGGCCCGCGCACGGATGGAGCGCGCCGGGTCCGCGCCGCCGGAGGCTTCGCTGATAGCCACGTAAACTTTTCGGCCCTGACGAATGCCGGCCACGCCGTACTTCTGCTTCTGCTCCGGCGTGCCGAGCCAGATGGCGTTCGGCGGATCGGCGCCGAACGCACCGCAGGCGGGCACGTAGGCACCCATGCGGCACTTGGCCGCCTCTTCGGCGACCACGGCCTGGCCCAGCAGGTTGAGCCCGGCGCCGCCGTATTCCTCGGGCGAGCGCACGCACCACACGCCGATCTCGCGCGCCTTGCCCTGCAGGCGCTCCAGCACGTCGGCCGGGAGTTCATAGGCGTCGTGGGGCAGTTTGTCCTCGGCGGGCTTCACTTCCGCGGCCATGAAGCGGCTCACGGTGTCCTGGATCTGTCGGAGCTCTTCGGAGAGCTCCCAGCTGTCTGTACTCATTGCAAGTCCTGGGTCAGGTGGCGATAATGGCATGAATTCTTGCACGTGGAACGCAGTTCGTCAAATGGAACTCAACTCATGCACGAAAAGTCAGTGGTTCAAAATTTTCAAGGAGACAGCATGAGCAATTTCGAGCGGGACGACGCACTCAGTACCAGGACGAATTCCCTCGCGGGACGCATCGCGCTCGTTACAGGGGCCGGCTCCGGCATCGGCCGCGCCAACGCGGTGGTGCTCGCCGAGCGCGGCGCGGCCGTGATCGTGAACGATTTCGACGCGAAGTCCGCCGCCGACACGGTGGCGCAGATCGTCGCGGCAGGCGGAAGCGCCCTGCCCTGCGTGGCCGACGTGAGCGATTCCGCTGCTGTGGCGGCCGCGATCGAGGCGGCGACGCGGGAACTGGGCGACGTCGACATCCTCGTCAACAACGCCGGCATCGCCAGCCGCCGGGAGGCCTTCCTCGAGGTCGACGACGCGCGCCTCGATCGCATGTTCGCCGTGCACGTGAAGGGCACCTGGTACTGCACGCGGGCGGTGCTGCCCGGCATGCAGCGCAAGGGCCGCGGCAAGATCATCAACACGTCCTCGATCCTCGGGCTGAGCGGCCGGCGCCGAAGCTCACACTATGCCGGCGCCAAGGCGGCCTTGATCGGGCTGACCAAGGCCTGGGCCAGAGAATTCGCCGAGTGGAACATCCAGGTGAATGCCGTGGCCCCTGGCCGGGTGCGCACGCCGATCCTGGGCGCTTTCGCGGAGTCGGAGGACTACCTGCGCGACCTGAAGGCCAACGTGCCGGCGGGGCGGCGTGCCGAGCCGGAGGAGATCGGCTACCTGGTAGCCTTCCTGGCGTCCGGCGAGGCCGATTACCTGACGGGCCAAATCATCAGCCCGAACGGCGGTGAAGTAATCTGACGCAGCCGAGGCCCCCGGCGTCGATCAATAGGTGCTCTTGGTCAGCTCGAGGGTCCGGAGCAGCGGAACCCAGCGGTCGTATTCCTGCCGAATGAACTTCCCGAGTTCTTCGGGCGAGCCCCCGCGCGGCTCCATGCCCGCCGCGCGGGCCTTGGCGATGAAGTCCTCGCGCGCGAGCACCTGGTTGACAGCCTTGTTGAGGCGCTCGATCGGCTCGCGCGGCGTGCCGGCCGGCGCCACCAGCGTATACCAGGCATAGGCCTCGACGTCGTAGCCTGCCTCCTTGAACGTCGGTGCATTCGGCACTTGCGGCAGGCGTTTGCTGTCCATCACGCCCAGCACCCGCAGCTTGCCGGACTGCACGTGCGGCAGCGAGGCCGTGATCGAGGTCCCGTGGATGTCGATCGATCCGCTCAGCAGCGCCTGCAACCCCGGCGCATCGCCGTTGAAGGGGACGTGCGTCGTGCGAATGCCGGCCTGCCGCTCGAACATCAGCGGCGCGAGGTTGCTGATGATTCCGGCGCCTGGGGAGCCGCGATTGATCTTGCCCGGATTCGCCTTCGCGTACGCGACCATCTCCTGCAGGGTGCTGTAAGGCAGGTCGGTGCGGGCCACGATGATCATCGGCTGGTAGCCGATGTGCGTGACCGGCACGAAGTCCTTCAGCGGGTCGTATGGCAGCTTGTCGAACAGGACGGTGTTGTTGGCCATCGTGCTGTTGGTGCCGACGAAGACGGTGAGGCCGTCCGGACGCGCCTTGGCCACGTAATCGGCGGCGATGTTGCCCGAAGCGCCGGGCTTGTTCTCGACGATGACCGGCAGGCCGGCCTTGGCCACCTCCGCCGCCAGCATGCGCACGTAGACGTCGGTACCACCGCCTGCGGCGAACGGTACGACGAACTTCGTGACGGGCTGCGCGCTGGCGGAGCCGCACGCCACGGCAGTGGCGAGCAGGACGCGGGTGATGAGTGATTTCATGAATGGTCTCCTGATGAATGGAAAGTCGCGGGGACGGAATCCCCGGTGGACAGCAATGCATCCAGCGTCGCGGCGTGCGTCTCCGCCTCGCCGAACAACTGGTCTAGCACATGCACGCGGCGCAGGTAGTGACCCACGGCGTACTCCTGGGTCATGCCGATCCCGCCATGGAGCTGGATCGCCGCATGGCACACGTTGCGCGCATAGCGCCCCACCAGAAGCTTTGCCCGGTGCAGGTCGCGTTGCGCATCGGGGTCCCCGGCCCGGCCTGCGGCCACTGCCGCAGCGATGGCCATGCTGGATGCGATCTCGACGCCGACCTGCATCTCGGCCACGCGAAAGCGCAGGGCCTGGTTCGAGCCGATCGCCTTGCCGAACTGCTTGCGCACGTTGAGATATTCGATCGTGAGCTGCACCGCAGCCTCCATCGCGCCCACCATGTCGGCGCAAAGGGCAGCAATGCCGACCGCGAGCGCATCACGCAAGCCCGGCAGGCCGGTGGTACCGCTGACCTCGCTGACGATTGTCGCCGTCGCATCGGTGAAACTCAGCGATGCCGCCGGGGTGTCGTCCACCAGCCGGTGCGGTCGACAAGCGACGCCTTGCACGTCGGCCGCGATCAGGAACAGCGCGAGACCCGCGGCCTCTCCGTCCCCGCCCGCAGCGCGCGCGGAAACGAGGAAGTGATCGGCGGTCGCGCCGAACAATACGTTCGGCTTGCGGCCGTCCCCTCGTGCGCCCATGCGATGCGCGCCTCGCCGGCGGCAAGCGCCGGCAGCCAGCGATCGCGCAAGGCTTCGCTGCCCGCGTGCGCCAGGGCCACGGCGGGCAGCACGCTGCAGGAAAGCAGGGGCGAAGCAAGCAGCGAGCGGCCGCATTCGCGCATCACGACCAGGAGGTCGGTCGCGTCGCCGCCAATGCCGCCGTACGCTTCCGGCACGAGCATGGCAGGCAGGCCCATCTGCACCATGCGATCGCGGATCTCAGTGGAAAATCCCGCCTCGCTCGCCGCAGCCGCGCGATAGCGCTCCAGCCCGTGGTGATCGGCGAGCAGGCGCGCCACGCTGTCCTTGAGCGCGCGCTGGGCTTCGTTCAGTTCGAAATTCATGGGAACTCCTGCCTCAACCCAGCAACGCGCGGGCGAGGATCTCCTTCTGGATTTCCGAGCTGCCACCGTAAATGCTGGTGGCGCGCGAGAAGAAATAGCGCGGAACCAGCCAGTGGGTGGCGGCCTCGTGGGACGCGGCACGCTCCAGCCCCAGGGGGCCGGCAAGCGTCGCGATCAGCTCGTTGATCTGCTGCTGCAGCTCGGTCCCCTTGAGCTTGAGCACCGAGGCGAAGGCCGGCAGGCGGGCCTGCTCGGAGGCGGTCAGAAGGAAGCGTTGATTGGTGACTTCCAGCGCCCGCACCTCCGCGTCCAGCAGAGCGAGTTCGTGGCGCAGGGCGGGGTCGTCGATCAGGCTGCGGCCTGCGCGGCGGCGCTGCGTAGCCAGCTCGCGTGCCATCTCCAGCCGCTCGCGGCACAGGCCCACGTTGGCGATGCCGGAGCGCTCGTTGACCAGCAGGAAGCGCGCGCAGTCCCAGCCCTTGTTCTCCTCACCCACGAGGTTGGAGACGGGCACTTCCACATTGTCGAGGAACACCTCGTTGAGGTGGCGGGAGCCGTCGATGGACCAGATAGGCCGGATGGTGATGCCGGGCGTCTTCAGGTCGATCATCAGGAACGAGATGCCTTCCTGCTTGCGGCCTTCGGACGACGTGCGCACCAACGCGAACATCCAGTCGGCGTAGTGCGCCATCGACGTCCAGGTCTTCTGGCCGTTGACGACATACACGTCACCCCGCCGTTGGGCCGTCGTGCGCAGCGCGGCGAGGTCGGAGCCGGCCTCTGGCTCGGAAAAGCCCTGGCAGAACCAGAGGTCCAGCCGCGCGAGACGCGGCAGGAAGTAGTCGCGCTGCGCCGGCGTGCCGAATTCGAGCAGCACCGGACCCAGCATGTTGATGTTGAACACCTGCGGCACCGGCGCAGGGGCGCGTTGCAGCTCGTCGAGCAGGATCAGCCGCTCGACCAGCCCCAGCTCCGCGCCGCCGTACTGCTTGGGCCAGTGCGGCGCGGCCCAGCCGCGCTCGGCCAGCGCGCGCTGCCAGTCAATGGTTTCCTCGCGATTGGGCAGGTGGCCTTGGCGCAGGCGCTCGCGCACTTCGGCGGGCAGGCGCTCGGCGATGAACCGGCGCACGTCGGCGCGGAACGCGAGCTGTTCAGGCGAAAGATCGATGTCCATACGGGCG
>JAQZBU010000172.1 GCA_029237735.1 Ramlibacter sp.
GACCTCGGCGGCGGCCTGGCGGCCAACTTCGTGCTCGAGGCCGATGTGCTCGCCGATACCGGCACGGGCGTCACGACCCCGCTGGCAGGCTGGGCATCGTCGGACAACAAAACGGCCGCGGCCACCGGCGGCCTGCAGTTCAACCGAACCTCCACCGTCGGCCTGTCGGGCGGCTTCGGTGTCGTGACCTTCGGACGCTACTACACGCCGACCTTCCTGCTGGACGCCACCTACGACCCGTTCGGCCAGAACGGCGCGGGCATCAGCCTGATCACCGGCACCTCGGCGTTCTATACCGCTGTCGGCAGCGTGAACCACCTGCGCGCTTCCAACATGCTGATGTACACGTCGCCGAAGGTCGGCGGCTTCACCGCCACGCTCGCGTACGCGCCCGGTGAATCGCCCATCAACCTGCCGAAGGACGGCCAGCACGTGGGCGCCAAGCTGGGCTACGCGTCGGGCCCGCTGTCGGTGGACGTGGCTTGGGGTAAGACCAAGCTCGCCTCCGTGGGCGATTTCGAAACCAGGAGCATCGGTGGCTGGTATGACTTCGGCGTGGTGAAGCCCATGGCCGAGTGGAGCGAGGACAAGCTGGGTGCCCCCGGGGCGAACGGCCGCAAGCGCGGCTACATGATCGGCGCGCAAGCCCCGGTGGGTGCGGGCCAGTTTCGCATCTCGTTGGCCCGGGTGAGCAAGACGTCGGACATCGCGGCCGAAGGCATCGCCAGGCAGCTGTCGCTCGGTTATGTCTACAACCTGTCCAAGCGCACGGCCGTGTACGCCACGATCTCGCAGATCAAGAACCAGAACTACGTGAACTCCGGCACTTCCGGCTACACGATCGGCGGCGCCGGCACGAGCCCCAACGGCACCGTGCTCGGCCAGGACATCGGCATCCGCCACATCTTCTGACGCCGGCAATAAAAAAACCGGGGCTCCCTTTTTGGGGAGCCCCGGTCGACCTTGGAGAGGTCAGAAAGGCGTGTCGCCCATGATGCCCGCGCGTTCCATCTTGCGGTCGCAGGGCGGATAGTCCATCACGGCGTAGTGCTGCGTGCAGCGGTTGTCCCACATCGCGACACTGTTGGGCTTCCAGCGGAAGCGCACCTGGTATTCGGGGATGAACACCTGGCTCACCAGGTAGCGCAGCAGGTCGCTAGCGCCGTGCGTGTAGTCCTGGCCGTAGCGCACGTTCTCCGGAGTATGGAAGTTGGTGAAATGCGTGGTGAACGCGTTGACGAAGAGGATTTTCTCGCCGGTCTCGGGATGGGTGCGCACCACCGGGTGCTCGGCATCGGGGAACTGGGCCTTCAGCGCAAGGCGCTTCTCGATCGGCATGGCCGCGCCGAAGCTCGCCTCGATGCTGTGCCGCGCGCGCAGACCCGCGATGCGGTCCTTCACCTGCTGCGGCAGCTTCTCGTAGGCCAGCGCCATGTTGGCCCACATCGTGTCGCCGCCCACCGGCGGGCACTCCACGCAGCGCAGCACGCAGCCCAGCGGCGGCTTCTCGCGCCAGGTCGCATCGGTGTGCCACGAGTTCTCGTAGCGGTCGTTCGGGGCATCGGCCGACTTGTAGATGCGCACGAGCCCGGGATGCTCGGGGTCGCTGCCGGCGACGGGGTGATCCTCCAGTTCGCCGAAGTGGCGGGCGAAGGCCACGTGCTCGGCCCGCGTAAAGTCCTGGTCGCGGAAGAACAGCACCTTGTGCTTGAGCAGCAGTGCGCGGATCTGCGCCACCAGGTCGGCATCGCGTGAGGCCGCACCGAGGTTGACATTGCCCACCTCGGCGCCGATGGAGCAGGTGAGCGGCTCGACATGGATCGAGTGCAGCAGCGAGCTTGCGTCCACGACGGCGGGTGCGGCAGGGCGGGACGCGTTCTGGATACCTAACGACATGACTTGTCTCCTTGAATGCACCGAGACTAAGCAATGGCGAGGGAAATGGACCCCCCATCGCTGGGGGGGGCTCAGCTCAGCCGGTACCGGCCAGCAGGCCCAGGATGCGGGCGCGGGACACCACCTGCTTGCGGGTGCCGGCGTCCAGCTTGGCGAACAGGTTCTTCATGTGCCACTTGATCGTTTCTTCGCCCACCTGCATGGCCAGGCCGATCTCCTTGTTCGAGAGGTTGCGCGCGAGCAGTTCCAGCACTTCCCGCTCCTTGGGCGTGAGCGCCATGCTCGGCGTCGCGCGCAACCGCATGGCGTCCGCCGGGGGCGGCGGCGCGCGCATCGGCGCGGCGAGCGCGCCGGCCTGGGTGACGGCGGCCGACGGCTTGCCGCTGACCTCGCGCACCCAATCTCCCAGCGCGGGGTGCGCATCGACGAAGACTCGCCGCAGGCCGAAGGACTCTGCGAGGTCCAGCGCCTCGCGCAGCAGCGGCCGGGACTTTTCGCCGCAACGGTCGAGCGCGTACGCCCGCAATCCAAGCACCTCGATATGCAGCCGGCCCTGTCCGATGGCCCGGGCCAATGCGTCGGCCCGCGCCAGGGGCTCCAGCGCGCCGCGCCAGTCCTGGGCCGCGATGGCCGAGTAGCCCTGAGCCAGCGCCTGCAGCGGCCGCACGCTGCGTTGCCATATCGGGCCGTGCAGCGGCGTTTCTTCTTCCAGCAGTGTATCGATGCGCCGGCACAGGTCGATGCAGGTCTCGCTGCGGAAGCGGCGCGCATGCAGGCGCACCTGGTCTGCCAGGCTTGCGATCCGCAGCCGCGGCAGCTTGCGCATGACGCCCAGCGCGTCCATCGCGCCCAGCAGCTCGAGCGCGCGGTTTTCCGATTGAGCGGCCGTCGCGATGCGGGCCAGCGTCCGGTAGGCGAGCAGCACGCATTCCGGAAGGCCGCTGCGTTCCAGCACGTCCTGGCGATTGGCCAGTATTGCCCCCGCTTCCTCGGGCAGGTCGCGCTCCCACAACGCGGCGGCCAGCAGCGCCGCCAGCATGCAGGCGAAGGAGCTGCGCCGGCCCAGGTCTGCTTCGGCAGTCGCCAGCGCGGGACGCAGCAGCTTCTCCGCCAGCAGCACCTGCCCCTCCCACAGATAGGTGAGGGAGACGATGAAGTCGCTCCATCGATCGAGGTAACCCGTCGCCGCGCCGGCCGCGCCGCGGGGGGCCTGCTGCTGGCGCAGCCGTGCCAGCGCCGGCTCGCCATCGAGCAGCGTGCGCACAGCCGTGCGGTTGGCATGGATGCGCAGCAGCAGCGGATCCTGCAGCGGGGGCGATGCGCTCCAGGGATCGTGCAGCTGCGCGAAGCGATCAGGATCATCGGCGAAGTTCGCCGCGCCGCCCAGGATCAGCGCGCATTCGCAGCGCAGGCTGTCGTCGACATGGGGCTGCGCAAGGATGCGCGACACCATCTGCTGGGCCTCGTCGTGCCTTTCACTCAGCGCCAGCGACCAGGCGGCCGCCAGCAGCAGGCGGGGCCGGCGATCCAGTTCCCCGGCCGGCAGCCGGCCCAGCCATTCCAACACGGCGCCTTGCCTGCCGTGCACCATCAGCGATTCGTAAAGGCTGCGCTCGGCCAGTTCGTAGGCCCGCTGCTCCTGGCCGCAGCGCAGCGCGTGGCGCGCGGCTTCGTCCAGCATGCCCTGGGCGCCGAACCATTCGGAGGCGCGGGCGTGCAGCGCGCCCTGATCGCCTTCGGGCAGGGCCTCGAAGCGCTGGCGCAGTGCCTCGCGTGCCAGCGCGTGCATGCGCAGCCATTCGCTTTGTTCGCCGGCGACGAAGATCGGCGTATCACGCACGAGTTGCGCCAGGCGCTGCGGGGCTTGCCCGGATTCCGTCAAGGCGCGGCACAGGCCCGGGTGCAGGTGGTCCGCAACCGAGATCCGGGTCAGGAAATCAAGGTCCGCCGGGTCCAGGTTGGCCAGCAGCAGTCCGACGAACTGGGCGCGCAGCGCGCCGCCGTGAAGGTCGAGCCGGGGAATCTCCGCGCGCACGATGCCGCTTCCCATCACCGAGACCGCCAGCTGCAGCCCGAGTGGCCAGCCCTCGGTCATCTCGTGCAGGCGGGCAGCGTCGTCGCGGTCGACCTGGCTGCCGAAACGGGAGCACATCAATTCGATGGTTTCGTCGAGCCCGAACCGCAACTGCGCCGCGCCGAGGACTGCGCACTGGCCGTAGGCGATCAGGTCGTCCACGCCAAGCCGGCAGTCCGACCGGGCCGCGACGACGCAACGCAGGTTGGGCGGCAAGTTGTGCAGGAGGTAAGCCAGCGCCTCGCGCGATTCGTCTGGAAGGCGATCGGCCTCGTCGACGATGAGAACGATATTGAGAGCACTTTGCGCCACCTCGGCCAGCCAGACCGTGATGCCCTCCAGCCCGCCCGCCGGCAAGGCCTCCAGCAGCACGTGGCCGAAGGTCGGCCGGCCCGCGCCGGTGCGCACGGCAAGGGCCAGGCTTTGCACGAAGCGGCTCGTGTCGTCCTGCGGCTGTGCGGTGAGCCACGCCACCACCGCGCCATGGGCCAGGTGTTCACGCCGCCATTGGGCCAGCAGCGACGTTTTGCCGAACCCCGGTGGGGCCTGCACCAGCACGATGGGGCGGTCGCTGAATTCGGGATGTGTCGACGCCAGGCCGGGCCGCGACACGAGGTGGCGCGGCACGCGCGGAGGCGTGACCTTCAGCAGCAGGTCGCCGGTGGTGGCAGCGCGGGGGTCGGTGGACACGGTACTCCAGGCGAGTCGGCCAATGGTAACTCCCGGCATCCGGCCCCCCCGCCAAGGGGAGGGTTGCTGCACGCGCAGCGGCCTAAGCTGGGCCCGCATCCAAAGGAGGCGCCATGTACCGTCATCTCCTCGTTCCGCTCGACGGGACAGAGCTGTCCATCCAGGTGGTGGGCAGCGCCGTCGGGATGGCCCTTGCCCTCGGGGCGCGCATCACTTTTTTCCACGCGGTGGCTGATCACGGGGGCCCGCAAGACTACGACTACGGCTTATCTGGCCGGACGCGCGAACTGCTGTCGAAGGCCGAGGCCGCGGCGCGGGCGCTAGGGGTGCCGTGCGAGTCGCTTTGGGTCGTGAGCGATAAGCCGGCCCGGGCCATCATCGAAGCAGCCCGAAGCAAGGGCTGCGACATGATCTTCATGGCGTCGCACGGGCATCGCGGCAAGCTCGGCATGGCACTGGCATCGGACACCCTCACTGTGCTGATGGGCTCGGGCTTGCCCGTGCTGGTGTCGGCCACGGGCGAGCCGAAACCACCCGCCCGTGCGATCGCGATCATCCGCGATGAACACCGCTCGCTTGCCGCCGCGCTGCACGCGTGGATGCAGCTGCTGGCGGCGGCGCGGCTGGACAACAGCCCGCCCGAATCGCTCGCCATGCGGGCGATCCTCCACTACCTGCGCCATTTCCCGGTGGCGTTGCACCACCCGAAGGAGGAGCTCCACCTGTTTCGCAAGCTGCGCGAACGCACCAGCACCTTTGACGCGGAACTCGACGAGCTGGAACGGCAGCACGTGCGCGACCGGGTGCTGGTGGCCGAGCTGGAGGCGGGTGTGGAAGCCGTTGCCGGCGCGCACGACACGGCATCAGCCATGGCCGCCACCGATGAACTCGAGGAATCGGTGAAGCGCTACGCCGACTTTCACTGGGAACACATGGGCCGCGAAGAGGCCGTGATCCTGCCTGCGGCCCAGCAGTACCTGACCGAGGAGGACTGGGAATCCATCAACGACGCATTCCTGGAGGACCCGCAGATCCGGCTCGGCGGCGAGACCGACATCGAATTCCACCACCTGATCGCCCGTTGTCCGGCTGGCCGCCGACGGCACCGCCTCCTGAACACGGCAATCGCGGCCTGCGGCACACTGGCGGGCATGAAGCAAGTACGCATGCCGTCGGGCGAGTTCGTGCCGGCGCTCGGGCAAGGCACCTGGGGCATGGGCGAGAAGCGCGCGTCCCGCGGCCAGGAGATCGCCACGCTGCGCGCGGGCATCGAGCAGGGGCTTCGCCTGATCGACACCGCCGAGATGTACGGCGACGGCGCCACCGAGAGCCTGGTGGGCGAGGCGATTGCCGGCCTGCGCGATGATGTGTTCCTGGTCAGCAAGGTGTATCCGCACAACGCGTCGCGCAAGGCGATGCGCGACGCCTGCACCGCGAGCCTGCGGCGCCTCGGCACCGACCGGCTCGACCTGTACCTGCTGCACTGGGCAGGGCCCGTGCCGATCGAGGAAACCGTGGAGGCTTTCGAGTCCCTGGTGCAGGGCGGTCTCATCCGAAGCTGGGGCGTGAGTAATCTCGACACAGCCGCGATGGCAGAACTGTGGGCCGCACCCGGCGGGCGGGCGGTACAGGCCAACCAGGTGCTCTACAACCTCACGCGGCGCGGCATCGATTGGGACCTGCTGCCTTGGCAGCGCGAGCGTGGCATTCCCACCATGGCGTATTGCCCGATCGAGCAAGGGCGGCTTTTGCGCAATCGCAAGCTCGCCGATTTCGCGAAGCGACGCGGCCTGACGCCAGCTCAGGCAGCGCTGGCTTGGCTGCTGGCGCGCGATGACGTGATCGCGATCCCCAAGACAGCCAGGCCGGAAAGGTTGGCCGAGAACAGGGCGGCGCTCGACCATCCGCTGGATGCCGACGCGCTGGCGGAGCTGGATCGACTTTTCCCGCCGCCGTCCGGGCCGGTTCCTCTCGAGATGATTTGATCTGTTGCCACAGCGCCCTGGTCCGGGCAATCCACGCTTGCGCCCACATGGCCCGCTGAGGTCCAATGCAGAGCCATGACCCGCCCGCCCTCCAATACCGTAAGACTCGCGCCGCCCACCGAGCGGGAAGCCTGGGTGCGGCACTTCGCCGGGGCGTTCGAGAACGCCGTGATCGGCATGACGCTGCTGGGTACGGACAAG
>JAQZBU010000036.1 GCA_029237735.1 Ramlibacter sp.
ACCAACGTCGCCCTGCCCGCCGGCAGCAGCCTGCAGGTGTCCAGCGACGGCGGCGCCACCTGGGCCAGCGCCACCGTCTCCGGTACCACCTGGAGCTACGTCGATCCGGTCTCCCATCCGACCAGCTTCAGCTACAGCGTGCGCGTGATCGACACCGCCGGCAACACCGGGCCGCTGGTGGCTACCCAGGCCATCGTCATCGACGCTGCGGCGCCGAACCAGCCAACGATCGGCTTAACCCGCGGAGACCAAGTGACTGGCACTGCCGAAGCGGGCATGTCGGTTCTCGTGACTGTCAACGGCACCTCGGCCGGAACCGTAACGGCAAACAGCCTGGGCCAATGGACGCTCGACCTGGTTCCGGATGCCGTGCACGGCGCCGTGATCGGTGCGCAGGCGCAGGATGCCGCGGGAAACCTGAGCACCCAGGCGACAGCCATCGTCGATGCCTCCGCGATCATCCAGATCGATGGCACGCTCATGGGCGACAACTTGTTCAACAGCACCGAGGCGAATGCGGTTCAAGTGACAGGCACAAGCTCAGACGTGGAAGCGGGCCAGGTCGTGCAGGTCACATTGACCGACTCGTCTGGCAAAGTCTTCCAGACAACGGCGACCGTGGGGATCGACGGTAGCTGGGCGACTGCTGGCGTTGACCTGCTGAGCGCCAGCTACGGCGTTATTGGAATCACGGCAAGTGTGAGCGACCAGCTGGGAAATGCAGCATCAGCTAACGCCGCCACGCTCCGCTACGTCTTGCCTGTCGACATCATCGCCATCGACGAAGACCTCGGAATCCTGGCCAATGACTTCCTGACCTCGGACAACGAGTTGACCGTGACCGGTACCGCGGATCCAACCGGCACCCTGACGCTGACGGGACCAGTCCGTTATTGGGGCGATACGGGGGCCGTCGATGCAAATGGTGAGCCTGTGTTCGGCGAGTTGACCTACAACCTGAATCAGGTAGTGGAGATCGCTCCGGACGGCACTTGGCGCGCGGAACTGGTATTCGGTGCCGAAATGGAGGATCTGGCGGGTCTGCCGATTCCCCTGCTGGATACCACCGGCGGCCAGCCACCTTACGCATTGACCGCCACATGGAACATCGGGACCAGCAGCTTCGGCGATACGGCTTTCGTGTCGGTGGATACGGCAGCGCCCGATATGTTTGTGCAGGCTGTAGGCGCCACGTCCGAACGCCAAACCAACACTTTCGTCAAGAACGATCAGGTATCGTCGCGGGTTGCCGGCTTGTCTGACGGCGGTTACGTGATTGTGTGGACCTCCGAAAGCCAGGACAGCACATCGAGCACCGATGTGGGCCTGTATGGCCAACGCTACGATGCCTCTGGCAACCGCATCAACAGTGAGTTCCGCGTCAACACCACCCTCGCGCGCAACCAGGGCCGATTGACGAGCGGCGACTGGGAGGCCATGTTCGACGTAGTGTCGGACCCGACTACCGGCGGCTTCGCCGTAGTGTGGACTTCAACGCAGCCAGGCGGCTCCTACGATGTGAATACACCCACGGTCCCGGGCATCGGCGGCAGCAGGAACATCGTCGGTCAGCGATATGACGCCAACGGCCTGCCGATCACGACGGACATCGACGGCAGCGGCGGCGCCTATGCGGCGACCAATGAATTCATCGTCAACTCGGCGTGGGACAGTACCACGACGAACGCATTGTTGCCGCGTGTCATCAACCTCGACAACGGCAACTACGCCGTGGTCTGGGTGTCCAACGCCAACGCCACGACGGGGATGGGCTACGACGTGCGCACGCAGTTGTTCGACGCCTCCTGGAAGCGCATCGGCGGCGAAATTTCCGTTACCAACGAAAGATACAACCAGGGCTATTTGGCGCAAGCCGACAGCTACAGCACCAATGTCGACATCGACAATTTGGCCATCACCGCCAAGAGTGGTGGCGGCTTCATGGTCAGCTGGAGCGGCACGGATCCGATTCTGTCCACTTCGTCTCTCAGCAACGCCAACATTTATTCGGCCACATTCAACAGCGCTGGCGTGGCTGTCGGGACCCGCGTGCAGGTCAACACCGGTACGACAAGCAACCAGTTAGCGCCTGTCTCGGCCACGCTGAACGACGGCAGCAGCGTCGTGGCCTGGGTATCGAACCAAACCGGGACCTACGACGTTTATAGCCAACGTTACGACGCCGCAGGCGTTGGCATCGGTGGTGAAACCCGAGTCAACGTCACCGTGGCCGGCAACCAGGGCACCCTTAGCGACATTCAGAAGGAATTGGCAGTCACGGCCCTGAGCAACGGTGGCTATGTCGTAGTGTGGGCCGGTCGAGGCACTGCAAGCACGACGAACGACAACGTGTACATGAGGGTGTACTCTGCCGCAGGTACCCCCCTGTCGTCGCAGGACACGGTCATCAACCAAGTAGTCAAGGGCACCCAGATGATGCCGGCCGTGGCGGCCCTGGAGGGCGGCGGCTTCGTCGTCACATGGTCCTCGCAGTACGGCGGCACCGACCAGGGCACGGACTACGCCATCATGCAGCGCGCCTACAACGATGACGGCACACTGCGCCCGCAGGCACTGGATTCTGCTGAGCTGCTGGTCAATGTGGGCGCCACGACCAACAGTCAATACGGCACGAGCGTGTCCGCGTCGCCCGTCACCGGCAATGTTGCGGTGAGCTGGACCGCCCGCAGCGGTACCGGCGGATACGGGATCAGCACGACTGAGACAACCCAGGCTGCGCTGTTTGACCGGGGCGGCCGCAAGATCGCCGACTTCCAGGTGGCCAACATCGCGGGCGACGACGGCAGCTTCAGCGGCGCAGCAGGCAAGGGTGCCCAGATGCTGGCGCTGTCCAATGGCAACTATGTGTTGGTGCGCGAAGCTCAAGGGGCCACAGTCGGCGACGTCTGGGCT
Source organism: Ramlibacter sp. (assembly GCA_029237735.1). Lineage (GTDB taxonomy): Bacteria > Pseudomonadota > Gammaproteobacteria > Burkholderiales > Burkholderiaceae_C > Ramlibacter. Next base: position 2,914 of record JAQZBU010000036.1, read on the forward strand.
TCGATCTATGGTCCTAACGGCGCGGTGGTCAAGACGGACTTCCTGGCAATCAGTTCAAATGCGCTAGAGCAGAACGGCCCAGCGGGCCTGGTCGAACTCAAGGACGCCACCGGCGCATCGACCGGTCAATGGGTCATGCTGTACATCGGCAGGGCCGGGACTCCCATGCAGCCACAGCTCGGCATCTTCAATGCCGACGGGAGCGACGCGCTGCTCACCCCCGACATAATTGTTTCTTCCCATGGCGCCACATCCGCAACCGGTCAGGGGCTCATCAACACGGGCGCATGGGAATCCACGGCCCACATGGCGTCCTCGAATGGCCGCTTCGCGGTCGTATGGTCCGATGCAGTCAAAGAGGGCGGCGATGCCAGTGGAGATGCCGTCTACATGCGCATCTTCTCGAATGACGGTACGAAGCTAGGCTCGGAAATTCAGGTCAACGTCGAGACGACCAACAATCAATCCGCACCCAAGATCGCCGCACTGTCCGATGGCAGTTTCCTGGTCACCTGGGTCGACAACCATGTGTCTGCGACCAACTACGACGTTTACATGCAGCGCTTTGCCGCCGATGGATCGCGCCTGAGCTCTGCCGATCAGTTGGTGACGGGCGGATTCACCACCGGCAACCAAGGCGTTTACGGCACGGCCAACGCGGAACGCGCGCAACAGCACGACGTGATAGCTCTCGCCGGTGGCGGCTGGGTCGTCAGCTTCGTCGACAACAGCGCCGGCACCGGCACCCGCAACGTCCTTGCAAACATCTACGACGCCGCTGGCAACCTGATGAGCTTCAACCTTCAGCTCGCCAGCGTGTTCGCCGGAACTGACGAGTACTACCCCAGCCTCGCACCCTTGGCCAACGGCGGCTTCGTGGCGAGTTGGACGAGCACAAATCTGGTCCTGGGGGATACCTCGGGCACAGGCACATACATGCGCTATTTCGACGAGTGCGGCAACGTGCGCTCGTTGAGCGAATACGAGGCCGGGGGCACCCCCATTGCCATCGAACCCGGAATGCTGGTGGGAGGTTCGACCAACGCCGACGCCTACAACCAGGCCCGCAAGGACGCGGATCCCACCTTCGACATCCCGACCGACGGGATGAGCGCCAATGGCGACACTCCGTCGACCCTGTGGAAGGCAGAAGTCAACATTCTCAACTACCAGCAAGGTGACGTGCTGGGATGGGACGCCGGCGCGGCCGCTGCAGCTGGCATCGCGGCAACCTACGACGGCGCCGGCCATCTCGTGATGGTTTTGGGTGCGGCTACCACGATCAACGACATCGAAGCCGTGTTGCGGTCCGTTACTTACTCAGGCGGTGCGACGCCGGCGGCAGGCGATCGCGCCATCCAGTTCGCACTGATAGACAAAGCAGGCGCGACCACAACGCAGGAATCAGGCATCACGGTGGAATCGTCCACGCTCGGCTTGACCGGCACCCCGGGCGACGACGTTTTGACTGGCGGAAACGGCAGCGACGGCATCGTCGGGATGGGCGGGGTCGACACCCTGCACGGCGGCAGCGGTGACGATCGCATTTACGTGTCGAGCACTGCGCTGGCCGGCCAGTACGATGGTGACCAGGGGTTCGACACACTGGTGCTGGATTTCACAGGCACCCAAAGCGTGAATTTGAGCGCTCTGGTGGGCCACGCGCACGGCATCGAGCGCATCGACCTGGGAAACACGAGTTTCGTGTCCAACAGCACGAGCCTTCGCATCGATGATCTCTCCAACATCACATCCATCGTGGATGCCGGCGTCACGCGTCTGCTGGTCCAGGGCAGCGCCAATGACAGTGTCGCGCTCGCCACCTCGTTGAATCTGACGAAGGTGGCCGTGACTTCCGAGGATCATGTCTATTTCGACATCTACCAGACAGCGGGCAACGATGTACAGCTCTGGCTTCAGCAAGGCATGGCTGTTAGCCAGGTTTGAGCAGGGAATGGCTGCCATCGCGTATCGCGATGGCAGAATCTACCCGCTTGTAGGAAAATAGGCAGAGCCATCGTGATGCACGATGGCTCTGCCCTATGCGCCCCACCGAACGCTCCTTCGCCCGCCGGATTGACTTGACCTCGCTGCAGCTCTTTGTCGCTGTGTGCGAGCTGGGCTCCATCGGCCGCGCGGCAGAGCGCGAGTTCATTGCCGCTTCCGCGGTAAGCAAGCGACTGTCGGACCTGGAAGCGACGCTCGAGACGGCACTTCTCTATCGCCACACGCGAGGCGTCGATCTCACGCCGGCCGGCGAAAGCCTGCTGCACCATGCACGCTCGGTGCTGTTCAGCCTGGAAAAGATGCAAGCGGAACTCTCCGACTACGCCGATGGCGTGCGTGGCCACGTCCGCGTCCACGCCAACATCTCGGCGATTGTGCAGTTCCTACCCGAAGACCTGGGCGACTTCTGCCGCGAGCACCCGCAGGTCAAGATTGATCTGGAAGAACACCTATCGAGTGAGATCGTGCGCGCTGTACAGGAGGGCGCTGCCGACCTGGGCATATGCAACACGCGCATCCTCGCTTCGGGCCACGAACTGCAGGTGCAGCCCTACCGGCACGACGAGCTAGTGCTCATCGTGCCGCGCGGCCATGCTTTGGCGCGACGCAAATCGGTTCAATTCGTGCAGACGCTCGACTACGACCACGTCGGGCTGCACGCCAATAGCTCCATCTACCTTGCCATGCGCGAAGCGGCCGCCGCCGAGGACCGAACCATCAAATTGCGCATCCATGTCACGGGGCTCGACGCCATGTGCCGCATGATCCACAACGGCCTGGGCGTGGGCGTGATGCCGCGCCGCGCCTTCGAGCTGATGCACGGCGTCGGCAACCTTGAATGCGTGCAACTCACCGATGCGTGGGCCAGGCGCAGTATCGACCTCGTCGCGCGCGACTTTTCCACACTCCCCGTCACCGGCCGCCTGCTCGTGCAGCACCTAGCCGCCCGCGTGGATGAGCCTGTACCGCCGCATTGAATGAATAGAATCGTATCCACTCCGGAAGTACCCATGGGCAAAACTCTCTACGACAAGATCTGGGACGAACACGTCGTCCACACCGAGGAGGACGGCACCGCCATCCTCTACATCGACCGCCACCTGGTCCATGAAGTCACCAGCCCGCAGGCGTTCGAAGGCCTGCGCGAGGCCGGCCGCAAGGTCTGGCGCATCAGCTCCATCGTGGCCACGGCCGACCACAACACCCCCACCACCGGCTGGGAGCTCGGGTACGACGGCATCACCGACCCGATCAGCAAGGAGCAGGTGACCACGCTGGACAAGAACATCGGCGAGTTCGGCTCGGCCGCCTACTTCCCGTTCCTTTCAAAGCGTCAGGGGATCGTCCACGTGATCGGCCCCGAGCAGGGTGCAACACTGCCGGGCATGACGGTGGTCTGCGGCGACTCGCACACGTCCACGCACGGCGCATTCGGCGCGCTCGCGCACGGCATCGGCACCAGCGAGGTCGAGCACGTGATGGCTACGCAGACGTTGCTGGCCAAGAAGGCGAAGAACCTGCTTGTCAAGGTCGAGGGTAAGCTCGCGCCAGGCGTCACGGCCAAGGACATCGTGCTGGCCATCATCGGCCGCATCGGCACCGCGGGCGGCACGGGTTACACGATCGAGTTTGCGGGTTCCGCGATCCGGTCGCTGTCGATGGAAGGGCGCATGACGGTGTGCAACATGGCGATCGAAGCCGGCGCCCGCGCGGGCCTGGTCGCGGTGGACCAAAAAACCATCGATTACGTGAAGGGCCGGCCCCTGTCGCCCAAGGGCTTGGAGTGGGAACAGGCCGTTGCCTACTGGAACACACTGCACTCCGACGCCGACGCCAAGTTCGACACGGTCGTGGAGCTCGACGCCGCGAAGATCATCCCGCAAGTCACCTGGGGCACGTCGCCCGAGATGGTGCTCGGCATTGACAGCCGCGTGCCGGACCCCGACAAGGAAAAGGACCCGAGCAAGCGCGGCGCCATCGAGCGCGCCCTTACCTACATGGGCCTCGAGCCCGGCAAGCCGCTGAACGACATCTACGTCGACAAGGTGTTCATCGGCTCGTGCACCAACAGTCGCATCGAGGACATGCGCGAAGCCGCGGCCGTGGTGAAGAAGTTGGGGCAGAAAGTTGCGAAGAACGTCAAGCTGGCGATGGTCGTGCCCGGCTCCGGCCTGGTGAAGGAGCAGGCGGAGCGCGAAGGCCTGCACGAGATCTTCAAGGCCGCCGGCTTCGAGTGGCGCGAACCAGGCTGCTCCATGTGCCTGGCGATGAACGCCGACCGGCTGGAGCCCGGCGAGCGCTGCGCGTCCACGAGCAATCGCAATTTCGAGGGCCGTCAGGGCGCTGGCGGCCGCACTCACCTGGTCAGCCCCGCAATGGCCGCAGCGGCAGCGGTCCATGGCCATTTCGTCGACGTCCGCCAGTTTGCCTGAGAGAAAAAAGACGAAACCATGAAGACCATTGCCAAATGGGTTGCACTGTCGTTCGCGCTGGCGCTTGCCGGCTGCAATACGGTCAAGGGGTTCGGCCAGGACCTCCAGAAAGTGGGCGACAAGATCGAGGAAAAGGCGAAGAAGTAAATGCAAAAATTCACAGTACACAAGGGCCTCGTGGCACCGATGGACCGCGAGAACGTCGACACCGACGCGATCATCCCCAAGCAGTTCCTGAAGTCGATCCGCAAGACCGGTTTCGGGCAAAACCTGTTCGACGAGTGGCGCTATCTCGACCACGGCGAGCCCGGCCAGGACCCGGCCACCCGCAAGCCCAACCCGGACTTCGTTCTGAACCAGCCGCGTTACAAGGGCGCGTCCATCCTGCTGGCACGCAAGAACTTCGGCTGCGGCTCTTCGCGCGAACACGCGCCATGGGCGCTGGATCAGTACGGCTTTCGCGCCATCATCGCGCCCAGTTTCGCCGACATCTTCTTCAACAACTGCTTCAAGAACGGCCTGCTGCCCATCGTCCTGCCAGAGTTGCAAGTGTCGGCGTTGTTCGACGAGGCGCTGGCTTTCCCCGGCTACCAGCTCACCATCGACCTGGAGCGCCAGGTCATCGTCAAGCCACAGGGCGAAGAGCTCGCGTTCGAAGTCCAGGGATTCCGCAAGTTCTGCCTGACCAACGGCTTCGATGACATTGGCCTGACCTTGCGCCAGTCCGACAAGATCAAGGCCTTCGAGGCGCAGCGCCTCGCGCAAAAACCGTGGTTGGCCCACACCCTGGTGGGCTGAGCCCGCCTCTTTCGAAATACAAACATGAAAATCGCAGTTCTGCCGGGTGACGGCATTGGCACGGAAATCGTCGCGGAGGCCGTGAAAGTCCTGCAAGCGCTGGACCTGAAGTTCGAGATGGAAACGGCCTTGGTGGGCGGCGCGGCCTACGAGGCCCACGGCCATCCACTCCCCGAGTCGACTCTCGAGCTGGCCAAGGAAGCCGACGCGGTGTTGTTCGGCGCCGTCGGTGACTGGAAGTACGACAAGCTTGACCGCCCGCTGCGCCCCGAGCAGGCGGTATTGGGCCTGCGCAAGAACCTCGGCCTGTTCGCCAACTTCCGGCCCGCCATCTGCTACGACGAACTCGTGGGAGCCTCCAGCCTGAAGCCGGAGCTGGTTTCCGGGCTGGACATCCTCATCATCCGCGAGCTGACGGGCGATATCTACTTCGGACAGCCTCGCGGCCGCCGCACTGCCGTGGACGGGCACTTCCCCGGCGCCGAGGAAGCGTTCGACACCATGCGCTATTCGCGCCCGGAAATCGAGCGCATCGCCCACGTCGCTTTCCAGGCAGCGCGCAAGCGAAGCAAGCGCGTGACCAGCGTGGACAAGGCCAACGTGTTGGAGACTTTCCAGCTCTGGAAGGACGTCGTGACCGAGGTAGGCAAGGAGTACCCTGACGTGGCGCTCGACCACATGTACGTGGACAACGCCGCCATGCAATTGGTCAAGGCGCCCAAGAAATTCGACGTCGTCGTCACCGGCAACATGTTCGGCGACATCCTCTCGGACGAAGCCGCCATGCTCACGGGTTCCATCGGCATGCTGCCCTCGGCCAGCCTGAACGCATCGAGCCAGGGCCTGTACGAGCCGAGCCATGGCAGCGCGCCCGACATCGCCGGCAAAGGGATTGCCAATCCTTTGGCTACAATATTGTCTGCTGCCATGATGCTCCGCTTTTCGCTCGACCAACCCGAAGCTGCCGACCGTATCGAGTCCGCGGTGAAGGACGTGCTCGCCTCCGGTCTGCGCACGGTGGACATCTTTTCCGAAGGCACGAAGAAGGTCGGCACCCGCGAGATGGGCGACGCCGTGGTTGCCGCGATCACCACCACCAAGAAGATTACCAAGAGCTAGCAAGCTCCGGTTCGTCGCGCGCCCCCGGCTCGTACGAGCCGGAGACCAAAAGGTTTGATTCAACTTTTGAAAAGGGCGACGACATGAAACTCTCGAACGGACAACAACCCCTGGTCGGCCTCGTGGGCTGGCGCGGCATGGTCCGTGTTCTTCTCCACCTCTAACGCCGGCGGCAAGGCCCCCGCCCAGGCGAAGAACGAGGCCACGCTCAAGAACGCGTTCGACATCGAGGCACTGAAGAAGTGCGACATCGTCATCACCGCCCAAGGGGGCGATTACACGACCGAGGTCTTCCCCAAGCTGCGCGCGGCGGGCTGGAACGGCCATTGGATCGACGCGGCCTCCACACTGCGGATGAAGGACGACGCCGTCATCATTCTCGACCCCGTCAACATGACGGTCATCAAGAATGCCCTGGGCAAAGGCGGCAAGAACTGGATTGGCGGGAACTGCACCGTCAGCTGCATGTTGATGGGCGTAGGCGCCCTGTACAAGGCCGGGCTGGTCGAGTGGATGAGCAGCATGACCTATCAGGCCGCGTCCGGCGGCGGTGCGCAGCACATGCGCGAGTTGCTCACCCAATTCGGCACGCTCAACGCAGAAGTTCGCCAGCTCCTTGACGACCCGAAGTCGGCCATCCTGGAAATCGACCGCAAGGTGCTCGCTCGTCAGCAGGCCCTGTCGGGCGATCAGGTCGCCAACTTCGGCGTGCCGCTGGGCGGCTCGCTGATCCCATGGATCGACAAGGATCTGGGCAACGGCGTGTCGCGTGAGGAATGGAAGGCCGGTGCGGAGACCAACAAGATTTTGGGCCAGGGCGAAGGCTTTGGCACGCCGGCCACGCCGGTCGACGGTTTCTGCGTAAGGGTCGGCGCGATGCGCTGCCATAGCCAGGCGCTGACGTTCAAGCTGAAGAAGGACGTGCCGCTGGCCGACGTCGAGCAGCTCATCGCGAACGACAACGCGTGGGTCAAGGTGGTACCCAACACGCGCGAGGCCACCATGACGGACCTGACACCCGTAGCCGTCACCGGCACGCTGGGAATTCCGGTGGGGCGTATCCGCAAGCTGGCCATGGGGCCGGAGTACTTGGGCGCATTCACCATCGGCGACCAATTGCTATGGGGCGCAGCTGAGCCGCTACGCCGGATGCTGCGCATCCTGCTCGACGCATAATTCACGGAGAACTCGTTGCTCAACGGCCTGTAATCATCGGTTACAGGCCGTTGTCGCATCACAACGATGAGGCACCAGTAACGATCCTCCAACGATGGCCCGCGAAGTTAAAACCTGTCTCAGCTTGTCAGCCTAAGACATTGATGTTATGGTCCTTTTTAGTAAATACAGCGTCGAGGCGTTTGTTCGCATATGAGAAAAAAATTGCCTGCAGACCGAGCAATGGGGGCGCAACAACCGATGGAAAAGCCGCAATGGCGCGCAACCGCCCTGGCAATTGCCGCGGCCATACTGCTGGGCGTCTCCGCGTCGGACGCCAGTGCCCTCGCCCTGGGTCGAGTCACGGTCCAGTCAGCATTGGGCGAGCCGCTGCGCGCCGACATCGAAATCCCCGAAATCACGGCCGAGGAGGTCGCCAGCCTTCGCGCCTCCATCGCCTCGCCCGACGCATTTCGCGCCGCGGGCTTCGACTACAACCCCTCTCTGAGCGGGATCACCATAACGCTGCAGCGCCGCCCCGACGGGAAGCACTTCCTGCGGCTCACGAGCCAGCGGCCGGTCAACGACCCTTTCATGGACCTCATCCTGGAAGCCAACTGGTCTTCCGGGCGCATCGTGCGCGACTACACGATGCTGTTCGATCCCCCGAACCTCCGGCAAGCGCCGGCGCCTATGGCTGCGCAAGTGACGCCGCGGGCCCAGCCCGCACGGGCGCCCGCCGAACCGGCTGCCCGGGCCAGCGCTGCACCGGGGGGCGCGGCGCTTCCGCCGTCGCGCACTACGCCTGGGCAGCGCGCGCCGGCCGAGCGCACTACCGCTGCCAGGCCGGACGGTGACGGCAAACAGGTCACCGTGAAAAGCGGCGACACGGCCGGCAAGATCGCCGCGGCACAAAAACCAGTCGATGTCTCGCTGGACCAGATGCTGGTCGCAATGCTGCGCTCCAACCCCGAGGCTTTCATCGGCGGCAATATCAACCGCCTGCGCTCCGGCGCCGTGCTGCAAGTGCCGACGTCCGAAGAAGTCAACCTCGTCCCGGCCGCTGAAGCCCGGCAAACCATTGTTGCGCAAAGCCGTGACTTCAACGAATTCCGTCGCCGGCTCGCCGAGGGTCTGCCGACCACCCAAATCAGCGCAGCCGACCGTCAGGCATCCGGCAAGGTACAGGCGCAGGTCGAGGAGAAGCGGGCAACTGCCCCTACCCCGGACAAGCTGACCCTCTCCAAAGGCGCCGCCCAGGACAAGGCCCGTGCCGACAAGGTTGCCAGTGACCGCGCGGCCCGCGATGCCGCCACGCGCCTGGCGGAGCTGAACAAGAACATCAGCGACCTCAACAAGTTCCAGACAGGCACGGCGCAGCCGGCGGCGGGCGCGAACGCGCCCACGCCGGGCGTCGCGCTCCCGCTCGGCACCGCAAGCGCAGCCAAGCCTGCTTCCGCGTCTGCAGTAGCCACTGCCGCGTCGACCGCGACGCCCGTATCCGCTACGCCGCCGGTGGCAAGCGCATCGACAGTGGCACCCGCTGCAGTTGCGCCTGCATCCGCATCGGCGGCCGCGCCGGTCGCCACCGCGCTGGCGGCCAGTGCGCCGGCCAGTGCGCCAGTTGCGGTCACGCAATCTCCGGCCAGCGCCCCTGCCGTCCCCGCACCGGCCGCGGCGGCCGCGCCGAAGCCCAAATCCGCTCCCGTGCCACCGCCCGAGACCAGCTTCATCGATGACATGCTCGAAAACCCGATCGTGCCCGCCACGATCGGTGGCCTGCTCGCGTTCCTCCTGGGCTTCGTGTTCTATCGAGCCCAGCAACGCAAGAAATCGACGCAGGTCGACAGCTCCTTCCTCGAAAGCCGGCTGCAACCGGATTCCTTTTTCGGCGCCAGTGGCGGTCAGCGAATCGACACCAACGAGGGCAGCCCTACCGGCTCCTCGATGGTCTATTCGCCCAGCCAGCTCGATGCCGCGGGAGATGTCGATCCGGTCGCCGAAGCCGACGTCTACCTAGCGTATGGCCGCGACCTCCAGGCCGAGGAAATCCTCAAGGAAGCGATGCGCACCACGCCGCAGCGGGTGGCGGTGCACAGCAAGCTGTTGGAAATCTATTCCAAGCGTCGCGACGCGAAGGCTTTCGAGCTCGTCGCAACGGAAGCTTACGGACTGACCCAGGGGCACGGAGCGGATTGGGAGCACATCTGTGAGCTCGGCCAGGAACTCGACCCGTCGAACCCCCTCTATCGCCCCGGTGGCCATCCCACCGAAGTCGCGCTCGGGGCCGTCGCGACAGCACCAGCCGCTGTCGATTTCGGCGCGACCGTGGCGACGCAGGCCATGCCCGTGGCTGCCTCTGCGCCGGTTGACCTGGATTTGGACCTCGACTTCTCGATCGGCGACGATGAGCCGACCACAGCGCCGAGCCCGGCAGCAGCGTCACAACAAACGACGCTGGCCATGAACGTTCCGCCGGCCGCCGAGCCCATGCCTGCACTCGACATGGATTTCGGCACTGTAGCCCTCGAGCAGCCGCAGGTGTCCCCCCTGCCGTCGCTCGACCTACCCAAGGTTCCGCCAGCGGAGGCTGCCCGGCTGGATGCGCCTGGCCTGACACTGCCTGCGAACAGCCTCGACTTCGACCTCGAGCCGGCCCAAACTCCGCCTCCGCCCGCCCCGGCTGGCGCAGCCCCCGCAGTTGCACAGTCAGCGCCTGCCAATGACGCCGGGATGATCGAATTCGATCTCGGCGCCCTGTCGCTCGACCTCGATACGCCGCCTGCGGCCACGCAATCGGCCAAGGCGTCCGCGGCTTCGGTTGCTGTGTCCACTGAGCCGGATACAGACGACGCCCCCCTGAGCACGGCGGCATCCCCGCTCAGCACTGGCGGGTTCGAAGACACCGACGATGACCCGTTGGCGACCAAGCTTGCGCTGGCCCAGGAATTCAACGCGATCGGCGACCCGGACGGCGCACGCAGCCTCGCGGAAGAAGTCCTGGCCGAAGCCTCCGGCGACCTGAAGAACAAGGCCCAGCGGTTCCTCGCGGAAATCAGCTGACGCCGCGCCTCTTCGCACATCCGCGTTTCCTGAAAGCCTGCCAATGAGGCTGGCACTCGGCATCAGTTACAACGGACAGGCCTACGACGGCTGGCAGAGCCAGCCCTCAGGCCGCACCGTTCAGGACCGACTGGAACGTGCCCTGGCGCAGTTCGCGGTGCAACCGGTCTCCACGGTGTGTGCGGGACGCACCGATGCCGGCGTCCACGGCCTGATGCAGGTGGTGCACTTCGACACGCCGCTCGAGCGCGAAGAGTTCTCCTGGATTCGCGGCACCAACCGCTTCCTGCCGCCCGACATTGCCGTGCAATGGGCGAAGGTGGTACCCGATGCGTTTCATTCCCGCGCCTGTGCCACCTCCCGACGGTATGCCTATGTCGTACTGGAGTCGCAGGTGCGGCCCAGCATCGACGCGGGGCGAGTCGGGTGGGTCTTTCGGCCGCTGGACGATGCGGCTATGCGCGAGGCCGCGGCGATGTTGCTCGGCCAGCACGATTTCACCTCGTTTCGCGCGAGTGCCTGCCAGGCCAAATCGCCGGTGAAGACGCTCAAGCGGATCGAAATCACGCGCCGCGGCGCGTACCGCCGCTTCGAATTCGAGGCCGACGCGTTCCTCCACCACATGATCCGAAACATCATGGGTTGCCTGCTGGCGATCGGCCAGGGCCATCAGCCCCCGTCCTGGATGGCGCAGGTGCTGGCGGCCCGCGATCGTGACGCGGCGGCGCCTACGTTTTCACCGGACGGGCTGTACTTCATGGGCCCCGTCTATGCGCCAGAGTGGAATCTACCCAGCCGTACGGCTGCGTATGATTGGTTGCCATGAACTCTAGCAAGCCGCTGGCCCGACGTACACGCATCAAGATCTGCGGCCTCACGCGCGAGCAGGACGTGGACGCGGCCGTCGCGGCTGGTGCCGACGCCGTCGGTTTTGTGATGTACGGCAAGAGCCCGCGCTGCATCGCCCCCGTGCGTGCAGCCGAGCTCGCGCGCAGGCTGCCTCCCTTCGTCACCCCCGTCCTGCTGTTCGTCAATGAGGAGCCCGCAGGAGTGCTGGCCGCGTGCGAACAAGTTGCCGGCGCCACCGTGCAGTTCCATGGGGATGAGCCCGCCGAGCAGTGCCTTGCGGCCACCGGCAACGGGCGTTACCCCTTCATGCGAGTCGCCCGCATCCCCCTGGGCACATCCGAGTCCTTCGACTTGGTAAAATTCGCGGCTCAACATCCAAAAGCCCAGGCCATCCTGCTCGACGCGCATGTCGAGGGGTACGGCGGCGGCGGGAAAGCCTTCGATTGGTCACGTCTTCCACCAAGCGTCAACTGTCACCTCGTTTTGTCTGGTGGATTGACGCCTGCAAACGTGACCGATGGCATCGTGCAGGTGCGGCCACGCTGTAAGACGCTGGCCGTCGATGTGAGCTCCGGAGTCGAGGTGTCCGCTGGTGAAGGGGCAACCCTCAAAGGCATCAAGGACCCGGAAAAGATCCATCAGTTTGTCGCCGCCGTGCGCGCCGCCGACAAGCTCCTTGCCTGAAACGACCATGTCCTCCTATCAACAACCGGACCCGACCGGACACTTCGGGATCTACGGCGGCAGCTTCGTCAGCGAGACGCTGACGCACGCCATCAGCGAGCTGCAGGGCGCCTATGCCAGGTACCAGCACGACCCGGAATTCCTGCGTGAATTCCATTACGAGCTCAAGCACTTCGTCGGCCGGCCCTCCCCCGTCTACCACGCGGCGCGCATGAGCCGCGAACAGGGCGGCGCACAGATCTACCTCAAGCGCGAAGACTTGAACCACACCGGCGCGCACAAGATCAACAACGTGATCGGGCAGGCCATGCTGGCACGCCGCATGGGCAAGCCGCGCATCATCGCTGAAACAGGAGCGGGCCAGCACGGTGTTGCTACAGCGACCATCTGCGCGCGCTACGGCCTCGAGTGCGTGGTGTACATGGGTAGCGAAGACGTCAAGCGCCAAAGCCCGAACGTCTATCGCATGAACCTGCTGGGCGCCACCGTGGTGCCTGTGGACTCGGGCAGCAAGACGCTCAAGGACGCGCTCAATGAAGCCATGCGCGACTGGGTGACCAACGTCGAGAACACTTTCTACATCATCGGCACTGTCGCGGGCCCTCACCCCTACCCGATGATGGTGCGGGACTTCCAGAGCGTGATCGGCACCGAGTGCCTCACGCAGATGCCTGAGCTGGCGGGCGCGCAACCCGACGTGGTTGTCGCCTGCGTGGGCGGCGGCAGCAACGCCATGGGTATCTTCTACCCCTACATCCCGTTCGAGAAGACACGCCTCGTGGGCGTCGAGGCCGCCGGCGAAGGCCTGGACAGCGGAAAGCATTCGGCCTCGCTGCAACGCGGCAGCCCGGGCGTGCTGCACGGCAACCGCACCTACATCCTGCAGGACGAGGACGGACAGATCACCGAGACCCACAGTGTGAGCGCTGGCCTGGACTACCCCGGCGTGGGGCCAGAGCACGCTTGGCTCAAGGACATCGGCCGCGCCGAGTACGTCGGCATCACCGACAAGGAAGCGCTCGATGCTTTCCATTACCTGTGCCGCACCGAAGGCATCATCCCGGCGCTCGAGTCGAGCCACGCCATCGCCTATGCCATGAAGCTCGCGAAGACGATGAGCCCGCAGCAAAGCATCCTGGTGAACCTTTCGGGCCGCGGCGACAAGGACATCGGCACCGTGGCCGACCTGGCAGGCGTGGACTTCTACGACCGGCCCTCCATGCGGGGCCTGCAGGTCAAAGGCGGAAAGTCATGAGCCGCATTGCCTCAACCTTCGAGACGCTCAAGAGCCAGCAGCGCAAGGCGCTGATTCCCTACGTTACCGCCGGTTTCCCGTTCGCCGACATCACGCCCGAGCTGATGCACGGCATGGTCGCGGCGGGAGCGGACGTTATCGAACTGGGCGTCCCCTTTTCGGACCCAATGGCCGATGGCCCGGTGATCCAGAAAGCCGGCGAGAAAGCACTGGCGCTGGGCGTGGGCACGCGCCAGGTGCTGGAGATGGTGCGCCGGTTCCGCGAGGGCGACAGCAAGACGCCGGTCGTCCTCATGGGCTATGCCAACCCGGTGGAGCGCTACGACCTCATTCACGGCAAGGACGCTTTCATCCGCGACGCGGCGTCGGCCGGTGTAGACGGCGTCCTGATCGTGGACTATCCGCCCGAAGAGTGCGAGGAATTCGCGGCCAAGCTCAAATCGAACGACCTGGACCTCATCTTCCTATTGGCGCCCACTAGTACCGACGAGCGAATGCAGCAGGTGGCACGCGTCGCCAGCGGCTATGTCTACTACGTGTCACTGAAGGGCGTCACCGGCGCGGGCCACCTGGACACCGGCGCGGTGGAGCAGATGCTGCCGCGCATCCGCCGGCATGTGCACATCCCCGTCGGCGTGGGCTTCGGCATCCGTGATGCGGCCACTGCGAAAGCGATCGGCAAGGTGGCAGACGCAGTGGTCATCGGCACGAAGATCATCCAGCTGATCGAGGAGCAGCCGCGCGACAAGGTCGTGGGGGCGGCAGGCGAATTCCTGCGCGGAATCCGCTCGGCGCTGGACGCATAAAATAGTCATTCCCCAAGGAGCACCCCCCCCATGAGCTGGCTCGAAAAACTGCTGCCCCCAAAAATCCAGCCGACCGACCCGGCGGAGCGGCGGCAGGTTCCCGAAGGACTGTGGGTCAAGTGTCCCAGCTGTGAAAGCGTGCTCTACAAGACCGACCTGGAGCAGAACCAGAACGTCTGTCCCACCTGCAGCCACCATCACCGCATCGGCGCCCGCGCCCGGCTCAACGGATTTCTGGACGCCGAAGGCAGGTACGAACTCGGTCAGGAAGTACTGCCGGTTGACGCCCTTAAGTTCAAGGACAGCCGCAAATACCCCGAGCGGCTCAAGGAAGCGCTGGAAAACACCGGCGAAACCGATGCGCTGGTGGTGATGGGCGGCGCCGTGCACAGCATCAGCCTGGTGGCTGCGGCTTTCGAATTCGATTTCATGGGCGGCAGCATGGGCAGCGTCGTGGGCGAGCGCTTCGTGCGTGGCGTCGAGGCGGCGGTCGAGCAGAAAGTGCCGTTCCTGTGCTTCACCGCGACCGGCGGCGCGCGCATGCAGGAGGGCCTGCTGTCGCTGATGCAAATGGCCAAGACCAATGCCGCGCTGACGCGGCTGGCCAAAAAGGGGCTGCCCTACATCAGCGTTCTCACCGACCCGACCATGGGAGGCGTGAGCGCCGGTTTCGCTTTCGTGGGCGATATCGTCATCGCCGAGCCCAAGGCGCTGATCGGCTTTGCAGGGCCGCGCGTGATCGAGTCGACCGTGCGAGTGACACTGCCCGAGGGTTTCCAGCGGGCTGAATTCCTGCAGACCAAGGGTGCAGTGGACTTCATCTGTGACCGGCGCGAGCTGCGCAAGACGGTTGCCCACGCCCTGGCCATGCTGCAACGCCAGCCGGCCGACGCCGTTGCCTGACGGCGATCGGGAAACGCCGCCGCCTCAGCGCAATACGGCGGCCTGCAAGTAGGCCAGCACAATCGCCGCCACCTGCAGCGCGACCAGGAAAGCCAGCGGCGACAGGTCGATACCGCCCACCAGCGGAATGAGTTTGCGCCAGGGTCGCAGCAGCGGCGCGCACAGGCGGTCGATCACGTCGACAATCGGCGAATCGGCCCGTACCCAGGAGAGGATCGCGTAGACGATCACCAGCCCCGTCAACGCCGAAATCACGAGGCGCAGCACCCCGAACAGGGCCAGCACCGGGAGCACTTCCAGCCCGGTGACCCGGCCCGTCATCAGCCACAGAATGCCGAACTGCGCCAGCTCGACCAGGTACACCGCCACGACGCTGGCCGTATCCACGCGCCCCACGGCGGGCAGGATTCTGCGCAGCGGAAGAATCAGCCAGTCGGTCAGCGCAAACACGAACCGCCCGACCGGGTTGCCGAACGGGACGCGCTGGTACTGCATGTACAGGCGCAGCAGGCATGCGCCGCCGAGCAGGCCGGCAGCGACATCCAACAGGAAAGAAATGATTTGATAGGCCATAGCCGCCGGTAAGTAGGTCGTGGGATGATAGCGGGCAGAATCGGGAATTCGATGCCTTCTGCCCTCACCCTGCAGTCCCTGCCGCTGTTCCCCCTGGGCGCGGTGCTATTTCCTGGCGGCGTCCTGCCGCTGCGCATCTTCGAGGTGCGCTATCTGGACATGATTGGCCGCTGCCACAAGGCCGGTGCGCCTTTCGGCGTGGTGTTGCTCACGCAGGGCCACGAAGTGCGGCAGCCCGGCACCAACACCGAAACGTTTTCCCATGTGGGCACGCTGGCCACCATCAGCGATTTCGACAACCCGCGCCCCGGCCTGATGATGATCCGCGCCAACGGAGCGCAACGTTTTCGCATCACCGCGAGCGACCAGCTCCGTCACGGCCTTTGGGTCGCGGACGTCGAACGCATTCCGGCTGACATGGCCGTGCCCATTCCCGACGACCTGAAGGTGACGGCGACGGCGCTCGGCAAGTTGATCCAGTCGCTGCAGCAAAAGACCGGCGGCAGCCCGGACCAGCTGCCGATTCAGGCGCCCTGGCGTCTGGACGATTGCGGCTGGGTCGCCAATCGCTGGTGCGAGCTGTTGCCGCTGCCGGTGCAGCTCAAGCAACGCATGATGGAACTGGACAACCCCCTGGTGCGCCTTGAACTGGTGAGCGACGTTTTGGCGCGCACGGGCATCGCCAGCTGACCAGGCAAACCCCTATCGAGGGCTGTATTCCGGCACCTGACTGCGCAGCCATTGACGCAGCTGGTCATGCGCCGGCGACGGCCCGGCCTCGCTGATCCAGCGCAGCACGGCCTCGATGTCCATCGGCGGTGTGGCCGTCTTGGCGATCCTCAGTTTCGGGTGCGGCGTCGGCTCGGTGGTTTCGTCATCGGCGAGCAGTTCCTCGAAAAGCTTCTCACCCGGTCGCAGCCCGGTGTAGCTGATGGGAATCTCCTGCTCGGTGCGGCCCGACAGGCGGATCAAGAGGCGCGCGAGTTCGACGATCTTCATCGGCTCGCCCATGTCCAACACGAAGATCTGGCCCGACTGCCCCATCAACCCAGCCTGCAGCACCAGCTGCGCCGCCTCCGGGATGGTCATGAAGTAGCGCACGATCTCGGGGTGCGTCACCGTCACCGGCCCGCCGCGCGCGATCTGGGCCGTGAACAGTGGAACCACTGAGCCACTGGAGCCCAGCACATTACCGAAGCGCACGGACACGTACTGCGTGCCCGCGTACTCCGCAGCCACGCCCTGCACCATCAGTTCGGCGAGGCGCTTGCTCGAACCCATCACGTTGGTTGGGTTCACGGCCTTGTCGGTGGAAATCATCACGAAGCGCCGCGCTCCGCACTCGCCCGCGACGCGTGCCGCATTTAGCGTGCCGACAACATTGGTGCGCAGCGCCTCGATCTCGTTGAGCTCCTCCATCAGGGGCACGTGCTTGTAGGCGGCCGCGTGAAAGACCACCGCCGGTCGGTGCTTGTGTGCGATCGCCCGCAAGCGGTCGGCTTCACGGACGTTGGCCGTGTAATAGCTGCCGTGCATCTGCGGGTGGGTTTCGCGCATTTCCTGCTCGAGTTGGTACACGGCGTATTCGGACACGTCGACGCAGATCAGGCGTCCCACTCCAAAACGCGCGACCTGCCGGCAAAGCTCCGAGCCTATGGACCCACCCGCGCCGGTGACCAGCACCGTCTGGCCCGACAACAACTCCGCGAGACCCGCCTCGTCGAGCTGCACCGCCGTGCGCCCGAGCAGATCTTCCAGCTCGATCTTGCGCGGACCCGCGCTTTCGGTCTTGAGCCACTCGTCAGGCCGCGGCATGGTGAGCAGCGTCAGCCGCCCGCCCGAGGCGCTCATGAGTGCTTCGCGCCGTTGGTTGGAACCGGCGGGGCTGGCCACCAGGGCCGCGTCGGCTTCGACCGCCTCGCAGATGTCAACGAGCGCGGCCGTCCGGCCTAGAACGCGCACGTTCTGTATCGACCGGCCCACCTCGGCCGCGATCGGCGACACGATGCCCACCGGCAGCCATTGCTGCGAGCCCTTGAGCGCCCGCAAGGCATCGGACGCGTCCTGCAGCGACCCGACGATGACCAGGCGGCGGCCGCCGTGGCCCAGGGTGCGGCGTTCGATGATCGTGCGCCACGCAGCCCGCACGGCCCCGAGCAACACTAGCGCGATCAGCGGCTGCAGCAGCAGGACCGAGCGTGGAAAACTGGGCATGCGCTGCATCAGCACGGCCGCCGCCGTGAGCAGCGCGCCCAGCATGATGCCGGTGGCCAGTTGCCGCAACTCCGGCAGGCCGATGTAGCTCCACACCTGACGGTACACCCGAGCCAACACCAGGCCGATACCGTAAGACGCCGCGCACCAGGGCGCGGCGAGCATCGCAAGGTGGTCGAACTCCTCGGGAATGTCGAAGTTGAAGCGCAGCCAGAACGCTGCCCATCCGGCGAGGAGCACCAGCGCCAGGTCTGCCGCCAGAACGATCAGCGTATTCCTAGGCGGTCGCACGCCGGTCCTCTGCCAAAGCGCGGCGCAGTTGCTCGACCACCCGCGCCTGCTGCTCGGGCGTGAGGTTCGAGCCCGAGGGCAGGCAGATGCCCGCCTCGAACAGCGACGCCGACACGTCGCCCTCGGTCGTGTGCGAAAAATACGGCGCACCGCGAAACAGCGGCTGCTGGTGCATCGGCTTCCACACCGGTCTCGCCTCGATCGAATGCCGCTCGAGCGAACGCAGCACCAGGTCGCGCCGTGCGCCGGCACCTTTCCCCTGCAGGGTGAAGCAAGT
The DNA here is from genome assembly GCA_029237735.1 of Ramlibacter sp. Taxonomy (GTDB): domain Bacteria; phylum Pseudomonadota; class Gammaproteobacteria; order Burkholderiales; family Burkholderiaceae_C; genus Ramlibacter. The sequence goes on from JAQZBU010000036.1 coordinate 21,340, forward strand.
CAACCAGCGGGTGGAGCGGTAGCCCTCGGGCTCGGGCATCCACGCCAGCTGCGGCTGGTCGGCGAGCTCCTTGCGGTACGTGTCGAACACCTGGCGACGCTGCGCGACCCGCTGTTCCAGCACGCGCAACTGGCCCCGGCCAATGCCGGCCAGCACATTGCTCATGCGGTAGTTGAATCCGACTTCGACATGCTCGTAATGCGCGGCCGGTTCGCGCGCCTGCGTCGCGAGCTTGCGTGCTCGCTCGGCGACGGCCGCGTCGTCGGCAACGAGCATGCCGCCCCCGGACGTGGTGATGATCTTGTTGCCGTTGAAGGAATAGACTCCGATGCGCCCGAATCCGCCGCTGGCCTTGCCTTTGTAATGCGCGCCGAGCGATTCGGCGGCGTCTTCCAGCACGGCCACACCATAGCGCTCGCACAACGGCAACAGCGCATCCATGTCGGCGCTCTGGCCATACAGGTTGACGATGACCACGCAGCGCGGCAGCCTGCCTTCACGTTTGGCCCATTCGAACGCGCGCTCCAACGCGGCCGGTGACATGTTCCAGGTTTCCGGCTCTGAGTCGACGAAGACAGGCTGGGCACCGCAATACAGGATGGGATTGCAGCTTCCGACGAAAGTGAGCGAAGAACAGAACACCGTGTCGCCCGGCTTCACCCCCAGCAGCAAAAGCGCCAGGTGGATAGCCGCCGTGCCCGAACTCACCGCGGCCGCGTGGCCGATGCCCGCGTACGCAGCGAGCTCGCGCTCGAAACCATCCACGTGGGGGCCGAGCGGCGCGATCCAGTTCGTGCGGAACGCGTCCTCGACGAATGCGGTCTCCTCTTCACCCAGATGGGGAGATGAGAGCCAGATGCGTTGGGACAATTCGCGGCTGGTGATGAGATCGATGGGCTTCCCTCCAGCGTCGATCACTGGCACATGCGAAATGCCGTGCCGACCCAGCAGTTGCTGCACTTCGGCCAGGGTCGCGGTCTCGCCCACCACCAGCGGTGCGCGGCTGGGCAGGGCGGCCAGCGTCAGCGTGTCGGGGCTGTGTTGCAGCAGCGCTCGCCGCAGGTCGCCATCTGTCACGGTGCGCGCGAGGCTGCCCTTATCGTCGACGGCCAGCAAAATGCCCTGCGCGGCTTCGTCCATGCGCGCGGCGGCCTGTACCCACGGCAGCGAAAGCGGCACGAGCAGTTGTCGGAATTGTTCGGCGTTCATGGCATCGTCAGTATGTATTGACCTTGTCCAGAAGGTCGGCGGCGATCGGCGTCGTAGCAAGCAGATGCGTGATGCGCTCCCCGGCACGGCCATCCCCATACACGTTGCCGGGCGGGTAGCGCCCATGAGCAAGTGCATCGCCGATCGCGACGGCGATCGGGGTGCGCTCGCCGGCGCAGTCGACGGTGTTGCGGTTGCGCTCGCGCGACTGCTGCCGGCTGCCGATGTTGACCACGGGCGTCCCCAGCGATGCCGCCTCGATGATCCCCGACGACGAGTTGCCGATCAGCGCGTCCGCATGGGCCAGCGCCGCGATGAAGGCGGGGCGGGGCAAGTGCGTGATGCGGTGCAGGCGCTCCCCACCCAGGCTGTCCAGCGCATTGAGGATCGCAGCCGACCCGGCGTCGGCATTCGGCGCCAGCCAGAGGATGTGCGTGGGCGTGCCGGCCAACGCATCGCGCAGCGCGTCCGCCAGGGCAAGGGTTTGCGCCCGGGCGTCGGCCATCTCCTGCACGACGGGATGGAAGAGAACCAGCACGTAACGCGCATCGACGGGCAACCCGAGTTCGGGCAGCACCTGTACGCGCGCCCGGCCGGCCAGGGCGTCCAGGCCGTCGAGGCTGGGCGCGCCGGTGATCCACACGTTCTGCGGGCGCTCGCCCAGTCGCACGACGCGATCCCTGGACTCCTCGGTCGCGACGAAGTGCCAGTGACTGAGTTTGGTGATGGCGTGCCGTACGGACTCATCCACCGTACCGGAGCGTTCGCCGCCGTGCAGGTGCACGATGGGAATTCCGAGATGCAGCGCGGCGATCGCGGCAGCAAGCATCTCACCGCGGTCACCGATCACGACGACGAGATCGGGCCGCGCCTGTTCGAGCGCCTGCGTCAACCCGATGATCGCCTGCCCTATCCCTTGCGCCATCGCGGCGGCACTTCGCTCCTCGACGTTGGTGGGTATGCGAGCGACGATGGGCAGGCCGAGGGCCTCGATCTCGCGCACCGTGAAGCCGTAGGTCGCGCTCAGGTGCATGCCCGTCACGGCCACCTGCAGTTCCAGCTCGGGATGGGCCGCGATCTGCTGCAAGGTCGACGCCATCAGGCCGAAGTCGGCCCGCGTGCCGGTGACATAGAAGACTTTGCGCACCCGCCCTACTCCCCACCCGCCAGCATCGACCAGTCGAGCGTCGTATGCGCTGGAAGCGCCTGCGTCAGCGCGCGGCCGATGACCCGTTCCCACTGGTCAGGCGCGATGCCGGTGCCCGGCCGCCGCAAGGCGAGATCGGAAGCGGCCAACACGTGCCCCGGGGGGAGGTCGCGAATGACAACCAGGCTGCGGCGTGCCACGTCGCGCGTGTTGCGCTCGATCGATTGCGGCTCCTTGCGGCCGTCGCCGAGCATGGCCTCGACCGTGCGGATGGCCTTGACCATCGCGGCGAATTCAATCGGGTCGGCCGAAGCGCGGTGGTCCGGGCCGGCTAACGCCTTGTCGAGCGTCAAGTGCTTTTCGATCGCGGTCGCGCCCATGGCCACCGCTGCCAGCGCTGCTTCGATGCCTTCGCTGTGGTCCGAATAGCCCACCGGCAAGCCCGCATGCCTTGCCATCGTGTCGATCGCGCGAAGATTGAGCGAGTCCGCCGGCGCGGGGTAAGCCGACGTGCAATGCATCAGCGTCAGGTTGGCAGCACCGGGCGGCGGCAGCCCGGCTCTCTTCCAGCGGGCCGCGATCCAGCCAACGGCCCGGTCGACCTCTCCCATCGTCGACATACCGGAGGACATCAGCAAAGGCAGGCCCGTATCGGCCGCGCACTCCAGCAGGGGCTTGTTGGTGATTTCGCCGGACGGAAGCTTCAGGCGCTTCACGCCCAGCCGCACGAGCATCGCCACGGCATCTTCGGAAAACGGTGTCGAGAAAAACTCGATGCCCCGCTCGCGGCAATGCTGCGCCACTTTCGCGTGCGCGCCCTCGTCGAGTTCGAGCTTCTTGATCATGTCGAACTGGCTGGTCTCGCCGGTGTTGCTGCGCTGGTAGTCGGCCGTCACGGCCTGGGGTGTGACGACATCCTCCGCACGGAACGTCTGGAACTTCACCGCGTCGGCTCCGGCGGCGCGCGCGGCATCCACGAGTCGCAAAGCCAGGTCGATGCTTCCGTTGTGGTTCACGCCGGCCTCGGCGATCACGAACACTTTTCTCGTCGTCATTCCATATCCTGTTCGCCGTGCTGCCGGCGATAGAGCCATTGCGCCCACTCGAAATCCAGCGCGTCGTCGATGTCCACCGATCGCTCGCGCGGCATCACGCTGGGCCGGATGCTCACGGTCCAGAAGCCGCGCAACGCGGCCTGGCGCAGCGCCGCGCGTTGCCACACGTAGATCGACCCGTTGAGGCCCCAGACTGCCGGCGCATCCTGCCGCCGCACGAATTCCGCGGGCTTGCAAATACGCAACGTCCCGTCGGGCTGTGCTTCCACCAGTGAATAGTACGGATTATGCGAGGGCTCGGTCACGGAGACGATCAGGTCGGCCTGATCGGCCATGCCGATGGCCGCCCGCAGGTCATCCTGGTTGCGCAACGGCGACGTCGGCTGCAGATCGACAACCGTGCCGATGACCTCACCATGCTGCTCGAGGAAGGCGACCATATGTTCGATCGCCGGAATCTTGGCAGCCTGATCCGATGCCAGCTCGGCCGGCCGCCGGTACGGTACATGGGCGCCATATTGGCGTGCCACATCGGCAATCTCGTCATCGTCGGTGGAAACATACACACCGTCGATCAGATCGCAGGCCAGCGCCCGCTCGATGCTGTGGACGATCAAGGGCTTGCCTGCGAACGGCCGCACATTCTTGCGTGGCAGCCCCTTGCTGCCGCCGCGCGCGCAGATCGTCGCGATCGTCCTGCCCGCCTTGCCCGTCATGGTTTACTCCCATAGATGAGCAGGTGCCGGATCTCGTGGGTGCCGCCGTTCTCGGTCAGGCTGGAGCGCTCGATGCGATCCACCTTCCAGCCCTGCAGCAGCGCGGGCACCTGGCTCTCGTCGGTGAAGCGCGTGGCGCCGAAACCCTTGAGGTGGCCTTCCGCGCAGACCCACATGTCCGGGCCCGCCGGCGCGCCCGTTCCTTCGCCCCAACAGCCGCGGGCGAAAGTGCGGCTGAAGAGCCGCCCCCCCGGTTTGGTGACGCGGGCGAGTTCGGCGTAGACACGGCCGGCATCCTCGAAGCCGCAATAGCAAACGGCCACCACATCGAGGACAGCGTCAAAAAATTCGTCCGGATACGGCAATCGCACCATGTCACCTACCCGCACCTGGCCTCCCGCCTGCCGCCAATCGGGGCACTCGCGGTCGAGACGCTCCTGCGTGAGGCGAACCGCTGTTTCCGAGCCCTCGAGGCCATGCACGCAAAACCCTTCGCGCGCCATGAACCAGAGGTTGGCGCCGGCGCCCGAGCCCACCTCCAGCAGGCGCACCTGTGCCCGATCCGCCGCGGCGGAGAAGTTGCCTTTCACGAAGCGGATCACGTCCTCGCCCGGGTACTGGCCCCAGGGGCGGGATTGGTAGACGGCTTCCCAGACAGGGTCCCAGGTCATGCGTTCTAGACTTTCCGGTAGAAGATGGGCCGCTCGGGGTGCGCCGCCCACTCGGCGGGAAAACGGCGCGTCAGTTCATCATAGGCGGCGGCATCGAATACGGCCGACCCGGTGCGGTACCAGAGGCGCTGCGGCGAATAGGATGACTTGAAGAACAGCAGGGGGTTGTCCACGCTGGCATCGGTGCCGCCGCCGAGATAGAGGTGCCGCCGGCCCTGCGCCTTTGCGGCGAGGGCGGCACGGTGCAGGGTGAAACTGGACGCGCCCGTCGCACGTCCGCCCTCGTTCGTGGCCGCAAGATGGTACTCGCGCACCCCGGCCCCATCCAGGAACAGGCCGGCCGCGAGCCACGCGTCCCCGCCCTGCTGCCGGCAAACGCCCAGCGTCGCCAAGCCGCTCTTGCCAAGCCGTTCAAAATAATCGTCATCGAAAAGATAAAACGCGTCGGCCTGCATCTCGCGCATGGCGGCGCGGTGATAGCTTGCGAACTCGGCGGCATGGTCGCCGAAATCCGATTCCTCGTAGACCAGGCCCGCCTTTTCCGCCTTCTTGACCGTATAGCGCAGGCGGCTCGCGTAGTTCGAGGCGATGTCGTCGACGGTGAGGTCAACGCTGACCACCTGACGGTTGTCCGCGACGCGACCACCGTAATGCCGGTCGTTGCCCAGCACGGGATGGAACCGCACATACTCGACGACGATGCGCTCGTCCAGCATCCAGCGGCTGTAGGCACGCCATGCGGCTGCCAGGAATCGCGGGTCATCGCTGGTGGACAGCGGGCCGCCGTAACCATAGGGTGAGCTGGCGTCCCTCAACGACGTGCCGGGCACCCGCGACACGTGTACGGCATGCATCCAGCACTCGCCCCCATCCTCGAAGCAGAGATAAGCAGGTTGCAGGGCGGTGTTGCGCGCGGCGTCCGCCTCGACGTAGAGAGGGTGCAGCGTGGCCGGACACAGCGGCAAGGTCATCTGCTCATGGCAGGCCACGGCCTGGGCCAGCGTCAGCGATCGCACAGCGTCACCCGCCATGGCCATCCTTCGGAGTCGCCACCGACCGTAAGACCTCGACAACGCGCCCTGTAGCGTTGCCGACCGCTTCCAGGGGCCTTCGCGCGCTCGCCGCCGCCGGCGAATGCTGCGCCGCATACGCCTGCGGCAATGCCGCCACCGTGAGCTCACGATCGGCAATACCCATCTGCAGGTAAGGGCTGAGGTGGTCGAGGATGGAGCCGCGCACCTGCGTCACGCGCTTGCCCGCCAGGTGCGCCTCGACGCCGACCGTGGAGACCGTGACGATCACCTCGTCGCTGGCGTGGATGCAGGCATGCAACGGCATCTCGGGCGGCGCCACGCGCACGCGCGGTCGGTTGGCGGCGCTGATGTCGTCCGCGCGCGCCTCACTGGGGTGCCGCCGCACCCATAGCGCGAGGTTGGGATTAGCCTCGACCGCAGCAATCAGGGCCTCCTCGATCCGGCGCGGGAATGTCGGATCGCCGGTGCCGTCCACGCCGGGGATTCCGGCGGGCTCGGGCGATGAAGCGTAGAGGCACACATAAAGCTCATCCCACCCGGCCTGCGTGCGAAACCGGGCGCCGGCCGCGAGCATTGCTGGATCATTCACCGTATCGAAGGCCGGATTGCCGGTGACGTGGACCTGCGAGGCCGGGCGGCCGGCGCGGACCAGGCTGTCGCGCACCGCTTCGTTCAGGACGCACACTGCATCGGCATAGCAGGGGCTCGCGAGCAGGTCGCGTTCCCAGATGCCCAGCAGGTCGACCAGGCACACGCCGGGGATGCCCATCGCGCGGGCGGCCTGTAGTGCGGCCTGTTCGGCACGCGGCGAATTAGTGGCGACCACGAGTGCGGGGCGCAGCTGTTGCAGGATGCGCTCGAGGATGCCCAACGGCAGGAATGCCTGGCGGCCAAATTTGCGAAACTGGTCCGCTGCGGCGGCCACCCCCAGGCGTTCCTCCATCTCGATGTATGAAAGGCCCAGGTAGGCAATGGACTCTTCGCGGTCGGCAGCCTGCACCTGAAGCTGGCCGGCCAGTTCTTCGCCCTTGCGGCGGGCGCGCTCATCGGCCGGCGTCATGGCGTCGCGCAAGCCGAGCGTGCGCAGGCCGGTCGGCTCCACCATCGCCGCAGCCGTGGTCAGTGCCAGGTATACGGGCTCGGCGATGCCGAGCTCGCGGACCCGCTGCGCCACCGGCAGAAGCGCCTTCACATGGCCACCGCCGTAGGACACGAACAGCCACACCGGCATGGAAACAGGGGACGCTTTCACGGGGTTGCGTTCCTGCCTTCGTCCCACAGCGCCAGCGCTGCCAGCGCTCGCAATTCGCGGGTGTAGTTGGCGCTGCCGTCGCGATGCGCATCGAGCATGCGCCCGATCTCTTCCGGCCGGAAACACGCCCCGAGCAGATCGCTTTTCTCGAGGGTCTCGCGCAGCCACCCATGGCTCTCGTTGCGGAACCATTCACCCACGGGCACGGTGAACATCTGCTTCTTGCGGTACGCAAGATCGGCGCCGATCAGCGGAGTCACGGCCTTCTTGTACCAGTGCTTCTTGTCGTCGCCGTGAAGCTTGGTGGCACCACGCGACCGGAATGCGAATTCCATCATCCGCCAATCCAGGAACGGCGTGCGCGCTTCGATCGACACGGCCATGCCCATGCGATCGGGCTTGACCAGATTGTTGCCGGACAGCAGGAGCTGCATGTCCAGGTAGAGCGCCTGATTCAGCCGGTCGAAGTGCGCGGCCTCGTCGAACCAGGGTTTCGCCGCCGCGTCGAAGCTGTCGAGCCCCTGCAGGCGCGCCGCGACTTCCGGCTGGTAGAGCGCGTTCTTGGCCTGCGGAGTGAACAGCGAGATCGAGTCGAAGTAGCCGCGCTGGAACGCTGCCCTGTCCATGGTGTGCGCGTCCGCCCTCGTGAAGAAATCGGCGTACTTCTCGTAGCCGGCGAACAGTTCGTCGCCGCCATCTCCGGTGAGCACCACCTTCACATGCCTGGCGGCAAGCTCGCTCACGCGTAGCGTCGGCATGAACGAAGCGTCGCCGTGGGGCTGGTCCAGGTGATAAAGCACATGCGGCCAGCGGCCCAGCATGTTCAACTCGGCGATCTCGCTGGTGTGCTCGCAGCCGAACCGGCGCGCGGCCACTGCTGCGAAAGACGACTCGTCGAAACGCGGATCGGCAAAACCGATGCAAAAGGTCTTCACCGGGCGGTCCACGTGCCGCGCCATCAGGGCGACGATGGTGCTCGAATCAACACCGCCCGAGAGAAAAGCGCCCCATGGCACATCGGCGCGCAGGCGGATGCGGGTGGCATCGTCAAGGATGTCCATGAACTCCCGCGACCAATCGTCGAACTCGTAGTCCCGCTCGCGTTGCGCAGCGAGATTCCACCAGCGATGCGTCTCGACCCCGTCGCGGGTGAACTTCATCCACGTTCCCGGCATCACGTGCCGGATGCCGCGCCAGATTGTCCAAGGCGGGGGAATGTAGTTGAACGTCAGGTAGTGGTGCACCGCTTCGAGGTCGATGCCGTTGAACCCTGTATCCGTGGCGCACCAAGGCAGCATGGCCTTGATCTCCGATGCGAATATCGCGCGGGTGCCGTCGTCGGCGAAATAGAGTGGCTTGACTCCGATGCGATCGCGCACCAGGTACAGCGCATCCTGACGCGCGTCGTCGATCGCGATGGCGAACATCCCATTGAGCTTGCTGAGGAACGATATCCCTTCGCGCTCGTACAGCCGCAGGATGACCTCGGTGTCCGAGTGCGTGCGCAGCGTGACACCCTGCTGCCGCAACTCGTCGGCCAGCTCGATGTAGTTGAAGATCTCGCCGTTTTGCACCACCGCCACCTGCCCGTCGTCCGAAACGAAGGGCTGATGACCGCCACCGATGTCGATGATCGACAGGCGCCGGTTGCCAATGGCGACCCCGCGCTGCGGCTGGTTCCAGATGCCTTCGTCGTCAGGCCCGCGGTGCTCCAGCTTGCGGGCCATCGCGGGCAGGGCCTGAGCGGGCAGCGCGCCCCGCTGCCGGTCCCAATAACCGAAGATGCCGCACATCTAGTTGCTTCCTTTGCCCGCGAGGCGCGCGAGCGTCCAGGCGATGATCTTCATATCCAGCCAGAGGCTGTGCTCGCGCGCGTAGCGCAGGTCCAGCGCCAGGCGCTGCTGCGGCGTCGCGTCCGAGCGCAGCAGGGCCTGGGCCAACCCGGTGATGCCCGGCCGCACGCTGCAGCGAAGCGCCCAATCTACATCACTGTAGAGCGCACGCTGCGCGGGTACATCGGGCCTCGGCCCAATCAGGCTCATGTCGCCAGTGAGTACATTCAACAACTGGGGCAGCTCGTCGATGCTGGTACGCCGGATGAGGCGTCCGACGCGCGTGATACGCGGATCGCCCGTCGTAGTGTGCCAGGGGCCGATGCTCTCCGCATCTTTCACCATGCTGCGGAACTTGAACATCGGAAATTCACGCCCCCGAAGGCCCAACCTGGCCTGCCGGAATAGTACGGGCCTCCCGCTTTCCAGCGCAATGGCAGCGGCCGTCGCGACAAACACTGGCGACAGCACAGCGAGCGCGGCGAGCGACAGCATCATGTCCACCAGCCGCTTCATGCGCCCGAGCCTGCCGCGATGCACCGGATGACGCCCGCGATGCGCGCGGCGTCGGCATCGACCTGCGCCTGTGATCGATGCGCGAGTTCGATCTCGGCATTGCGCAGCCTGGCCACTTCGTGCTCGAAAGAATCGGTTGCGTCGCCCCGGTGGAAGGTGCGCGAGAGGATGACCGAACCCGAACCCAGCCGCAGGTGCTCTGCCAGCACATCCCGTCCCGGCAACAATCCCTCGTCCACGCGGGCAATGCCGCCAAAACCGAAGCGCAGGCCCTGTCGCTGGGCGGCCTGAGCCACGCAGTCGACGACGCCAAGGGCCAACGGTTCGAACATGAAGCGAAGGCCCAGCGACAGGTGCAAGTCATTCAAGCCCACGAAGACTTCGCCCAGGCCCGGCGTGGCGATCCACTCCTCCAGGCACTCCAGGGCCGCGCCCGTTTCCAGCAGCGGCACGATGGGCAGCCGCCCGGCGACGATGGAAGAAAACTCGCGCAGCTCGGCGGCGCGCGTGAACATGGGCAGCATGAGGAGGTCGGCGCCACCGGCAACCACCGCGTCAACTTCCTCGGCCGTGCCCGGGTTGAGCGGGTTCACGCGAACCATCAGTTGCGATCGCCGCAGCACCTGCTTGATACGTCCCACATCGTCGATCCCGTGGGCACTGATGAACGTATTGCGCCCGGCCTGTCTCTCGGCCTTGCCCAGGCGTTCGAGGTCCACGAACAAGCGCAATCCGTCCAGCGCGTCGCAGCGGCGTGCAAACGCCGGATCGTTCGTGATCTGTATCAGTTCAAGCATGGCCACAAACTGCAATTATCTCGTGAGGGCCGAGCGCATGTCGCCGCTGCCCCACCATGTTGCACCCACGACCAGCAGGCCGCCGAGGCCGGCAAGCAACAGCCCCGCCCAAGGGTTCGCAGGCTGGCCCAGCACCGATGGCAAGGCGAGCGCGGCTATCGCCAGCAGGCACGCAAGCGATATCGCCATCGAACGCCATGGCACCCAGGCGCGCGCCTGCGATCCCAAGCCAGCGATGACGGCCGCCGCCACGCCGCCCAGCAGTACATTCAAAAGGACCATGAGCCGCGCACCATCACTGCCGCCCCAGACTCCGTAAGCCAGCAGCAGGGCGAGCGCCAGCGCATAAGCCGCGACCGCCACCCTCATCCGGCCGCGCGCGGCAAGCACCGTCAGCGCCACGGCAATCAAGGCTTGCGGTAGCAGGCTCCAGGCGCCCAGACCGCCCCAATGCGCCACCCGGCCCAGTGCCTGCGGCTCCATGCGGCCCCAGCCGAAAAGCAGTTGCGCGATCGCCGGGGCGCCGACCAGCAGGGCCGCCGCCGCGGCGCACGCCAGCGCCCACGCAAGGGAGATGGCGGTGCGAACCGCGCGCGTGGTGGCAGCCGCGTCCCCGGCCGCCAGCGCCTTGGCGATCCCGGGGAAGGCCAACGTGGCGATGAGTTGTATCGCCAGGATCAACGGCAATTCCACGAGCTTCCACGCGTAGTTGAAGGTGGCAAGCGCACCCTCCCCCGCCTGCGAGGCGATCGAGCGGGCCACGAAAGGCAAGGCCAGGGGCAGCCCGGCCGACAGCACCGCCCACAACCATATCTGCGGCAGGGGCAAGGGTGGCGCGGCCCCCGGCTCCGCGCTCTCGTCCGCGCTGATGTCCCGTGGCGTGCGCCAGTGCAGCCAACCCAGGCGCAGAAACATAGCTGCGAGCAAGCCGGCGCCGAGCCACGGCACCGCATTGCCCGGCCGCATGGCAGCCCACAGGATCGCCGCGATGACAACGGCATTGACCACCAGGTTGGCCGAATACATGCCGGTGAAGTCACGTTCATGCTGCAGGCGCGTGGTCCAGAGACCGGCAAGCAGTGCAGCGGGCAATGCGACAGCACTCCATACCAATGCCCCCGCCGCGGCCGGCCGCATCGGCGCCGGCAGGCCGCCAGCCAGCCAATCGAGCGCAGGCCCGCGCAGCAGGACAAGCATCAAGGCCAGCAGAACGCCGCCGCCTATCAGGCCCACTGCCACCTTCCGCTGCGTCGCGACGACTTGTCCAGGCGTCTGGGCCGACCAGGCAGGCAGCAGGACATAGCCAAGCGCGCCGGCGGCCAGCACGCCTGCCAACCAGTCCGGCAAGGTCAGCATCAGCACCACGACGTCGGCGAGCCCCGACGTGCCGAAGGCAGCCGCCTGCGCCGATTCACGCAGGAGCCCGAGCAGCCGGCTGGCCAGCAGCAGGGCCAGGGACAGGGCGCCAGCTTTCAAAAACATGGCGTGGATTATCGAGTGCGGAGCGGCCGGGCCCCAGGAAAACTAAAATGAGCGGTTTGGCCCTTGCCCACCCCTTTCCCCTCCCCCTCATGTCCGACCACAATCCCTCCGCCCTGCCCGCCCCGGCCGTCGATGAAAACCAGCTGATCGCCGAGCGTCGCGAGAAACTCAAGGCCCTGCGCGAAGCGCAGAAAAATGGCCTGGGCGTGGCTTTCCCCAATGACTTCAAGCCCGGCCACCATGCCGCCGACCTGCAGACGCACCATGGCGCCAAGAGCACTGAATTGCTCGCCGAAGAAGGCATCCAGGCCAGCCTCGCCGGGCGGATGATGCTCAAGCGCGTGATGGGCAAGGCTAGTTTCGTGACGCTGCAGGACGCGACGGGCCGTTTCCAGATCTACGTGACCCGGGACGACGTGGGCGAGGAAACCTACGCCGCCTTCAAGCACTGGGACCTGGGCGACATCATTGGCGCCGAGGGCAAGCTGTTCAAGACCCGCACCGGCGAGCTCTCGCTGCACGCAACGCGCATCCGCCTCCTCACCAAAAGCCTGCGGCCGATGCCGGACAAGTTCCACGGCGTCGCCGACCAGGAGGTGAAGTACCGCCAGCGCTATGTGGACCTGATGATGGACCCGGCGGCACGCGACCGCTTCGTGGCCCGCAGCAATGCGGTGAGCGGCATCCGCGAATTCATGGTCTCGCACGGCTTCCTGGAAGTCGAGACGCCGATGCTGCACCCGATCCCCGGGGGCGCCAACGCCAAGCCGTTCGTCACGCACCACAACGCGCTGGACCAGCAGATGTTCCTGCGCATCGCGCCCGAGCTGTACCTGAAGCGCCTGATCGTGGGCGGCTTCGAGCGCGTGTTCGAGATCAACCGCAGCTACCGCAACGAAGGCATCTCGGTGCGGCACAACCCCGAGTTCACGATGATGGAGTTCTACGCGGCCTACTGGAACTACCGCGACCTGATGGACTTCACCGAGGCGCTGATCCGCGACGCGGCCCAGCGCGCCGTCGGTACCCTGCAACTGACCTACGGCGGCCGCGAGGTGGACCTCTCCCAGCCGTTCGAGCGCCTCACGATTCGCGAAGCAGTCCTCAAGCACACCCAGGCCGGCGACAACGTGGACGATCGCCAGTGGCTGATCAACGCCTTGCGCAAGCTGGGCATGACGGAAGAGAAAGAGCGGCTGGCCGCCCGCTCGCTCGCCAGCCTGCAGGTGATGTACTTCGAAGAGACGGTGGAAGAGAAGCTCTGGCAGCCGACCTTCATCATGGAGCACCCCACCGAGATTTCGCCGCTGGCGCGCGCCAACGACGAGCGGCCCGAGGTGACGGAGCGCTTCGAGCTCTACATCACCGGCCGCGAGTTCGGCAACGGCTTCTCTGAGCTGAACGATGCCGAAGACCAGGCCGCGCGCTTCAACGCGCAGGTCGACGCCAAGGACGCTGGCGACGACGAAGCCATGTACTACGACCACGACTTCATTCGCGCGCTGGAATACGGTATGCCGCCCACCGGGGGCTGCGGCGTGGGCATCGACCGGCTGATGATGCTGCTCACCGACAGCTCCAGTATCCGCGACGTGATCCTCTTCCCTGCCCTGCGCCGGGAATCCTGACCGGTCCATGGCGGGCCGACTGCCTCACACCCTTGGCATCGACTTCGGGACCTCCAATTCGGCGATAGCGACCGTGGGGCCCGACGGTCTGGCCCGGCTCGTCCCGCTGGAGGGCAGCGAAACCTCTTTGCCCAGCGCCGTATTCTTCAATGGGGAAGACCGCAGCATCCATTTCGGGCGCGACGCCATCTCGCTGTACCTGACGGGCGTCGAGGGACGCCTGATGCGTTCGCTCAAGAGCCTGCTGGGCAGCAGCCTGCTCAAGGAGAAGACCCACACCCCGAATGGCCTGGTGAGCTTCCAGGACATCATCTCGCGCTTTCTTTCGGAGCTGGGTGCGCGGGCACGGCAGGAGCTGGGCGCCGAGCCGAGCCGGGTGGTCATCGGCCGGCCCGTGCATTTCGTGGATGACGAACCGGCACGGGACCGCCAGGCCCAAGCCGCGATGCTCAAGGCGGCGCATGCGGCGGGTTTCGCCGAGGTCGCCTTCGAGCTCGAGCCGATCGCGGCAGCTTTCGACTACGAACGACGGGTTGGCCGCGAGTCACTCACGCTGATTGCCGACATCGGCGGCGGCACCTCGGACTTCACCGTCGTGCGCCTGGGCCCTGACCGGGCGGCACGGCGTGATCGAAGCGATGACATCTTGGCTACTAGCGGCGTCCACGTCGCGGGAACCGACTACGACCGCAAATTGAGCCTGGAGCAGGTCATGCCCTTGCTGGGCCTGCGGCACATCGGTCCGCACGGGCGCGAAGTGCCCGCGCCGATCTTCTTCGACCTGGCGACATGGCACCTGATCAACTGGCTGTACACGCCCCGGCTGCGGCAGCAGGCGTTGGCCCTGAAAACCGACTACACCGATCCGCAGCTGCATGAACGGCTGATGACGGTGCTCGATCACCGGCTGGGCCACCACCTCGCCAGTGACGTGGAGCGAGCCAAGATCCGCAGCTCCGGCAGCGACGAGCCGACGGTGATCGACTTGTCCTACGTGGAGCCGGCGTTGCACACGCAGCTGGACGCTGCCGCAGTGGAGCATCAATTGCAGGGCCTGCTGGAGCAGGTGATGCTCTGCGCCAGGGAATGCGTTGGCCGAGCGGGCTTGGGCACCGGCCAGCTGGATGCCATTTATCTCACTGGTGGGTCTTCGGCGTTGCGGCCCTTCCAGGCGGCACTCCGCCGCAACTTTCCCGGCATTCCACTCGTCGAGGGCGACCTGTTCGGCGGCGTCGCTTCGGGCCTCGCTTACGCGGGGCTTCGCCGCTGATTCACGCGTTCAGGGCAACAGGTCCAGCGCATGCATGTAGCCGGGGTGCGACATCAAGGCATTCCACGGCAGTGCGGCGCCCTTGGGCAACAGGGCCAGGCGACGATGCTCGCTGGCTTCACTGGGGTGCCAGCGCCCCTTGAGCTGGGCTTCGGCCAAGCCGTCCAGTAGCGCGTCCACTGCAGGCGGATCCTGCACGGACTGGTTGCACAGGGGCACCAGGTCGCAGCCCGCGTTCAGGGCGGCTACGGCTGCGTCGGCAAAGCTTACTTCGCGGCCCTCGATCCACCGTGCGCCCGCCATGCTCAAGTCGTCGCTGACAATGGCGCCGCGAAAGCCCAGCTGCCCGCGCAGGATGTCGCCTAGCCAGCGGCTGGAAAACCCCGCAGGCCGGGAATCCACCTTCGGATAGATCACGTGGGCAGGCATCACGCTGGTGAGGGCTGTATTGAGCCATCCGTACGGTGCCGCATCGTCCCGCAGGATGGCTTCCAGGCCGCGCGGATCCACCGGGATGTCGGTATGCGAGTCGGCCGTCACGAAGCCATGTCCGGGAAAATGCTTGCCGCAATTGGCAACGCCGGCGAGCAGCAGGCCGTGCATCAGGCTCTTGGCCAGCAGCGTGACGACGCGCGCGTCGCGGTGGAAGGCGCGGTCGCCGATGATGTCGCTCTCGCCCCAGTCCAGGTCTAAAACCGGCGTGAAGCTGAAATCCACGCCGCAAGCGCGCAGCTCCGCGCCCAGCACGTAGCCTGCCGCGGTGGCGGCGTTGGTCGCGGCCATGGCGCCTGAGCCCGGCCGCCCGCGCTCCTCTTTCATCCAGAGCTCGCCGAAAGCGTGCATGGGCGGTGCGCGATGCGCGCACGATCGACGTCGGTCAGGGCTGTCCCGGCAACGTCCAGGATCAGGGGGGCGTGTTCGCTCATTCGTTTTCTTTCTTCTCGACCACGACGAAGCTCGCCGCGTAGTCGCTTTCATCGGTGACGGTGACGTGGGCGACCAGGCCCTGCGCCTCGAACCAGTCCTTCAGGCCGCCGTGCAGCACGATGAAGGGTTTGCCGCTGGGCAGGTTGGCGATCTCGCAGAGCCGCCAGGTCATGGGCATGCGCATGCCCAGGCCTATGGCCTTGCTGAACGCCTCCTTGGCCGAGAAGCGCGTGGCCAGGTAGCGCAGGCCGCGTTCCGGCCAGCGGGCGCTGCGGGATTTCCAGACAGCCAATTCGCCGTCGCTCAGCACCTTGCGCGCGAAACGCTCGCCATGCCGCTCGAAAGACGCGCGGATGCGCCGCACGTCGCAGATGTCGGTGCCGATACCCTGGATCATTCGAAGGCGCGGTCAATGCTCGCGAGATAGGCCTTCACGGCAGCCGGATAGCCCAGCTCGAGCGCATCAGAGATGAGCGCGTGGCCGATGGAGACCTCCCGCACGCCGGGCACGGCGCGCAGGAAATCTGTCAAGTTTTCGCGAGAGAGGTCATGGCCGGCATTGAGTTCCAGGCCCGCCGCCCGCGCCGCGTGCGCCGCGTCGGTGAAGGCTCGCAGCACCTCATCCTGGCGCGGAGTGCCCCAGGCGCTCGCATAGCTTTCGGTGTAGAGCTCGACCCGGTCCGCGCCCACGGCCTTGGCATGCGCCATGGCTTGCGGCAGCGGGTCCATGAAGAGGCTCACGCGCACGCCCAGCGCCTTGGCTTCCTCGACGAGCGGGCGCAGCCGATCGCTGTCGGCCGGCAGGTTCCAGCCGTGGTCGCTGGTGAACTGGCCCTCGCTGTCCGGCACGAGCGTGCACTGGTGGGGCCGCAGCTCCCGAACGAAGTCCATCAGGTTGTGGAAGGGGTTGCCTTCGATGTTGAATTCCGCGTGCGGCCAGGCCTTGAGCAGGTCGTGCAGGTCCCGAACGTCCTGCGCGCGGATGTGGCGGGCATCGGGACGCGGGTGAACGGTGATGCCGTTGGCGCCGGCCTCCAGGCAAAGCGTGGCCGCACGCATGACGCTCGGGATGCCCAGGTGGCGCGTGTTGCGCACCAGCGCCACCTTGTTGAGGTTGACGGACAGTGCGGTTTTGGGGGCAGAAGAGGTCATGAGAAGCCGCCGGGCCGCCCCAAGGCGACGAAGGCCCCCTCGGGGAGCAGCGAAGTACACGAAGTGACGAGCGTGGGGGTCATCTTATAGGGCCTGCAGGTCGATCATCAGCTGGCGGGTGCGCAGCGTGGACACACCGCAATGGTAGTGCAGCAGCGTGCGCAGCTGGGGCTTGAGCTCGGCGATGACGGGAGCGGCTTGCCGGACGGTGGCACTGAAGGGCGCTTGGTCATTCAGTGCCCGCTGAAGGGCCTGCCATTGCGAGCCGCCGAGGCTGGCGCGCCCATCCTGTTCGCGCGACGCAACCAGCCCCGCTTCAGGCACCAGGCTGTAGCGGCCTTCAGGCTCGAGCGGCCCGAGCGTCAGCGTCTGCATGTCCAGCGTCGGCAGCAGGCCGATCTCGCGCAATAAAAGCAGCTCGAACGCACGCAACGCCGGCTCGAAGGCCTCGCCGTGTTCGGAGGCGAGCACGCTCACTGCCGCCGCGTAGGTGTCGAACAGCTGCGGGTGCGGGTCATCACGGGCGAGAAGCCGCAGCAGCAATTCGTTGAGGTAGTAGCCGGAGAGAAGCGCATCCCCGGTCGGCATGACCTGGCCTCCGGCCCATTCCGCTCCCTTCAGCGTGCGGATTTCGCTGTCGCCGCCGAACGCCACCTGCAGCAGCTGCAAGGGCAGCAGCACGGGCCGGAAATTGGAGCTGGGCTTCTTCGCGCCCTTGGCAACCAGTGCCACCCGGCCATGGTGCCGGGTGAAGACCTCGAGGATCAGGCTGGACTCGCTCCAGTCGTACCGGTGAAGGACGAACGCGGGCTCATCAGAGATGCGCTTGGCCATGACAACGCGTGGGGGTTGTCATTCGTAGCCGAAGGACTTCACCCGGGCCGCGTCGTCGGCCCAGCCTGAACGCACTTTGACCCAGATCTCGAGGAACACCTTGCAGTCCATGAGCTTTTCCAGCTCCTGGCGGGCCTCCGTGCCAATGCGCTTCAGCCGCTCCCCCTTGTCGCCTATCACCATGGCTTTGTGGCCGTCGCGCTCCACCACGATGGTGGCTGCGATCTTGACCAGGCGCTTGTGCTTGGGGCTGGGCTCTTCCTCGAATTTGTCGATCACGACCGTGGACGTGTAGGGCAGTTCGTCGCCGGTGAACCGGAACAGCTTCTCACGCACCGTCTCGGAGGCGAGGAATTTCTCGGTTCGGTCGGTCAGCTCGTCCTCGCCATACCACCAGGGCTGCTCGGGCAGGTACTTCTCGCAGATCGCGAACAGCCGCTCGACATCCTTGGCGTTCTTAGCCGACATGGGGACGAACTCGGTGAACTCGTGGTGCTTATTCATCTCGCCGAGCCAGGGAGCGAGGTCGCCCCTACGGTGCACCGTGTCGAGCTTGTTGGCCACCAGCAGGGCCGGGATGCCGGGCCGCAGCAGAGAGAGCACTTTGGCGTCGGCCGGCATGAACTTGCCCGCCTCGACAACGAAAAGCACAAGGTCAACGTCGCCCACGGCGCCCATCACCGTCTTGTTGAGCGACTTGTTCAGGGCCGTGGTGTGGTGGGTCTGGAAGCCCGGCGTGTCCACGAAGACGAATTGCGTCAATCCCCGGGTGCGAATGCCCGTGATGCGGTGGCGCGTCGTTTGCGCCTTGCGCGAAGTGATGCTGATCTTCTGGCCCACCAATGCATTGAGCAGCGTGGACTTGCCGACATTGGGCTTGCCGACGATCGCAATCGAGCCGCAGCGTTGGGCGCCCGCGGGGGGATCGGTCTTTTCCGGGGTATCCATCATTTACCTTTTGCCTTCAAAGCCAGCAGCATTGCCGCGGCGGCCGCTTGTTCACCGGCTCGGCGCGAAGCGCCGATGCCCCGCTCGACAGCGCCGAGTTCCGGAATCTCGCACTCGACGTCGAACGTCTGCTTATGCGCCGCGCCGAGGGTGGCTGCGACCCGGTACACCGGGAGCTTCAGCTTTCGACCCTGCAGCCATTCCTGCAGTTCCGTCTTGGGGTCCTTGGCCGTCGCCGCCATGGTTGGCTTGATTTCGACGTCCTGGAACAACCGGCGCACCAGCGATTCGGCGGCGCCGAAGCCCGCGTCCAGGTGAACTGCGCCGATCACCGCCTCCAGCGCGTCGGCCAGTATGGACGGGCGGCGGTTTCCGCCCGAGCGCAGCTCGCCCTCGCCCAGGCGCAGCAGGTCCGGCAGGCCCATCGTAATGGCCAGCTGATGCAGCGTTTCCTGCTTGACGAGATTGGCCCGCACGCGCGACAGGTCGCCCTCTGGCAGGTCCTTGAGGCGGTCGTACAGGAGGGATGCAACCGCGAGGTTGAGGACGGAGTCGCCCAGGAATTCGAGGCGTTCGTTGTGATCCGAAGAGAAACTGCGATGCGTCAGCGCCCGTTCCAGCAAGTGCTGGTCGGAGAACTGGTGCTGCAAGCGCGCCTGCAGGGCAATGTGCTGGCCATCCACGCTAGCCTTGTCTTGTGTCCACGGGGTTACTTCGACTTGCCGGCACCGGCGTATTTCAGCAACAGGTAGGCCGGGCCGAACATGTGGATTTCCTTGTTGTAGGCGAACTTGACCACCACCTTGTCGCCTTCCTTGGTCACTTCCAGGTCCTTCGCCGTGATGGACTTGATGTCGTCGATATCGGCGGCCTTTTCGAAGATCTGCCGGACCTCGGCCACCGTGTTGCCGGCCGAAGCCTTCTGCACGGCTTTCAGGACAGTCTGATATTCCACCACCGTGGGGAAAGCCTGGGCGGCCAGGACGCCGAGGCAGGCAAGCACGCCGACCACGAACAGCAGGCCGACGAAGGAGAGTCCGGCTTGTCGTGACTTGAGTCGAAGCTTCATGTGGCTAACCTTTTTGCGCATAGAGGGACTACTCGAACGAACCGATTCGCTTGAAACTGCCGAAATTCATCCAGATGAAGAAGGCCTTGCCCACGATATTGCGATCGGGGACGAACCCCCAGTAGCGGGAGTCGAGCGAATTATCGCGGTTGTCGCCCATCATGAAATAGTGCCCCTCGGGGACTTTGCACACGACGCCCTCGACACTGTAACGGCAATTTTGCTTGAAAGGAAAATCCTCGGTGCCGGGCACGAACGCGGGGCGATTGTCGTCGTTCAAAATCCGGTGCCGCCGGCCCTCGAGGTCCTCCTCGAACTGCTTGAAGTACAGCATCGCGTCTTCATCGAAGAACTCCGGCAGGGCCGTCTTCGGCACAGGCTTGCCGTTGAGGGTGAGGCTCTTGTTCATGTAGGCGACCTCGTCGCCAGGCAATCCGACAACCCGCTTGATGTAGTCAAGACTTGGCTTTGGCGGATACCGGAACACCATCACGTCGCCACGCTGGGGTGGCGTGCCTTCGGTCAGCTTGGTATTGAGAACCGGCAGCCGGATCCCATACGTGAACTTGTTGACCAGGATCAGGTCGCCGATCAGCAGCGTGGGGATCAT
Source organism: Ramlibacter sp. (assembly GCA_029237735.1). Lineage (GTDB taxonomy): Bacteria > Pseudomonadota > Gammaproteobacteria > Burkholderiales > Burkholderiaceae_C > Ramlibacter. The sequence continues at coordinate 41,489 of JAQZBU010000036.1, forward strand.
CGATCCGGAGGGAATCTTGAACGGCTCGAACAGGAAGGACCGCAGCACGAAGACAGCGAGGATCACGGGGAACAGCCCCGCCGTCCAGTCCAGCCACCAGGGCTGCATCAGGACGCGCTGCCGGGTCTGCGCGACGTCGCCATCCACCTGCGTGATGCCCTTGGCCATGAGGTCGGACCGGCGTCGCGCGGCACTCGCCTCCAGCCGTTCCGCGGCGAGCCGCCGGTTGGGCAGGAAGTACAGGCGCTCGGCGAGCCAGTACACGCCCGTGACGACTGTGGCCAGGAACAACAGCAGGGCGAAGTTGCCGTCCACGTAGCCCAGGTACCAGGCGCCGGCATAGCCGGCGAAAGCCGCGAGTACAGCGGCGGTCAAGGCTTGCATCATCGTGGGAGCCGCTTCATCTTCATTCTTCTACCTGCAGAATGGCGAGGAACGCTTCCTGCGGGACTTCGACAGAACCGATCTGCTTCATTCTCTTCTTGCCTGCTTTTTGTTTTTCGAGGAGCTTGCGCTTGCGGGTGATGTCGCCGCCGTAGCATTTTGCCAGCACGTTCTTGCGCAGCGCCTTGATGGTCTCGCGCGCAATGATATTGGCACCGATGGCCGCCTGGATGGCGACATCGAACATCTGGCGGCTGATGATCTCCCGCATCTTGGACACGACCGCGCGGCCACGGTACTGGGACTGGCTGCGGTGCACGATGATGGACAGGGCGTCCACCTTCTCGCCGTTCAGCAGAATGTCCACCTTGACGACGTCTGAGGCCCGGAACTCCTTGAAGGCGTAGTCCATCGAAGCGTAGCCCCGGCTGACCGACTTGAGTTTGTCGAAGAAGTCCAGCACGATCTCGCCAAGTGGCATCTCATAGGTCAGCATGACCTGTTTACCGTGGTAGGCCATGTTCAGCTGGACGCCTCGCTTCTGGTTGGCAAGGGTCATCACCGGGCCGACGTATTCCTGCGGCATGTAGAGGTGCACCGTGACGATGGGCTCCCGAATCTCCGTGACCTTGCCCTGGTCAGGGATCTTGGACGGGTTCTCCACCATGATCATCTCGCCGTCGGCCTTGAGCACCTGGTAGACCACGCTCGGGGCCGTCGTGATGAGGTCCTGGTCGAACTCACGCTCCAGCCGCTCCTGCACGATCTCCATGTGCAGCAGGCCGAGGAATCCGCAGCGAAAACCGAAGCCCAGCGCCTGGCTGACTTCAGGTTCGTAATGCAGCGAGGCATCATTGAGCTTGAGTTTTTCGAGCGCGTCGCGCAGCGAGTCGTATTGGTTGGCCTCGGTGGGATAGAGCCCGGCAAAAACCTGCGGCTGGATTTCCTTGAAGCCGGGCAGCGCCTCTGTGGCGGTCATGGCCGCGCCGCCGGTGCCCGGCTTGATGAGCGTCACCGTGTCGCCGACCTTGGCGGCCTGCAGCTCCTTGATGCCGGCGATGATGAAGCCCACCTCGCCAGCCTCCAGCGAATCGCGCGGCTGGCTGCCCGGCGTAAACACGCCGAGATTGTCCGCGTTGTAGGTGGCGCCCGTGGCCATGAGCTTGATGCGCTCGCCCTTCGCAAGCCGGCCGTCCACGACCCGCACCAGCATGACGACGCCGACGTAAGTGTCGAACCAGCTGTCGATGATCATCGCGCGCAGCGGCCCTTGGGGATTGCCCCGCGGCGCCGGGATGCGCGCCACCACGGCCTCGAGGATCTCGTCGATGCCCATGCCCGTTTTGGCGGAACACGGAATCGCGTCGGCCGCGTCGATGCCGATGACGTCCTCGATTTCCGCCTTCGCGTTTTCCGGATCCGCCTGCGGCAAATCCATCTTGTTGAGTACCGGCACCACCTCGACGCCGAGGTCCAACGCGGTGTAGCAATTGGCGACCGTTTGCGCTTCGACGCCCTGGCTCGCGTCGACGACGAGCAGCGCGCCTTCGCATGCGGACAGCGAGCGCGAGACCTCGTACGAGAAATCAACGTGGCCCGGCGTGTCGATCAAATTGAGGTTGTAGACCTGTCCATCGCGTGCCGTGTAGCGCAGCGATGCGGTCTGCGCCTTGATGGTTATCCCACGCTCCTTTTCGAGATCCATCGAGTCGAGGACTTGCTCTTCCATCTCGCGATCCGACAACGCGCCGCATCGTTGAATCAAGCGGTCCGCGAGCGTGGATTTGCCGTGATCGATGTGCGCGATGATCGAAAAGTTTCTGATGTGATTCATCAACGGAAACGCTTAAGTGATTGAATTCAAACGGGGGTGGAAAAGAAAAAAGGGCGCGTCGAGTGGTGACGCGCCCTGAACCAACAATCTATGGCAACTGCGATAGTTGGAGCTTCATTGTAGGCAAAAAGCCCGGGCAGTACAGTCGGTGCGGACGCTAAACCAGCCCGTTGCAGACCAGCAACAAGAATGTTATTCACAACTTATCAACAAAATAAGGGGGCAAGCTTTGGGACAACTTGTGGGTGAACTGTGGATCGGCGGTGCACCGGCGGAATTCATCCCGCATGGTGGGTTTGGCGCTTTTTGATATGCCGCTAATGGCCGATGAGGTGGGTGGATTCTATCCAAAAATGTAATTAGCTCGCCACACAAGTTAGCGGACGCAAACATAAGGCTCAGAAACATGCGCGAAAAAATATTTTTTCGGCGCCGTATTTTTTCGGTCACCCCCAAAAAATTAAGCCCCAAACCCGACTGTGGGCTGGGGCTTTGGGCCTCCTCGGCCCCTTAGCGGGCCGGACGGATCAGCAAGTACGTTGCCAACTCACCGCGGCGCAGAAGCACGGGGATAGGCTTGCTCTTGTCGACCTTCGCCACGACGGCGTCGAACTCCTTCACCGAGTTCACTTCGGTATTGCCGAGCGCCACGATGATGTCGCCCTCGTGGATCCCTGCGCGCGCCGCGCCGTCGGTGACCGCCTCCACCTTGACTCCGCCCTTGAGCTTGAGCTCCTTCTTCTGCGCGTCGGTGAGCTCGCTCACCGAAAGTCCGATCGACTGCGCGGCGGGGGAACCCTTGGGCTTGTCGTCTTTGTCGGCAGTGCGACGCACCGTCTTTTCGGGTTCGAACTCGGCGATGGTCACGGCAAGCTCCTTGGAGCCGCCGCGGCGGAAGACCGTCATGTTGCTACGGGTGCCGGGCTTGGTGTTGCCCACGAGTCTGGGCAGGTCGGTCGCGCGGTCGATCAGCTTGCCGTCGAACTTCGTGATGATGTCGCCCGCCTCGATGCCCGCCTTGTCGGCCGGTGAGCCGCTCTCGACGCTGCGCACCAGCGCGCCCTGGGGCTTGCCCAGCCCGATGGATTCCGCGACGTCGCGTGTCACCTGGTCGATCTGGACGCCAATACGGCCGCGCGAGACGCGGCCCGACACGCGCAGTTGTTCGCTCACGCGGATCGCCTCGTCGATCGGGATCGCGAATGAGATGCCCATGAAGCCGCCGGAACGCGAATAGATCTGGCTGTTGATGCCGACGACCTCGCCACGCATGTTGATCAGCGGGCCGCCCGAGTTGCCGGGATTGATCGCGACGTCTGTCTGGATGAAGGGCAGATAGTCGCCAGTGTCGCGCTGCTTGGCGCTGACGATGCCGGCCGTCACGGTGTTCTCCAGGCCAAATGGCGAGCCGATGGCCATCACCCACTCGCCCACCTTCAGCCGGTTGATGTCGCCCACCCGCACGGCCGGCAGCCCGGCCGCTTCGATCTTGACCACAGCCACGTCCGTGCGCTTGTCGAAGCCGACGATCTTGGCCTTGAACTCGCGCCGGTCGGGCAGCGTCACCAGCACCTCATCGGCGCCTTCCACCACGTGCGCGTTGGTCATGACGAAGCCGTCGGTGCTCAGGATGAAGCCGGAGCCCACGCCGCGGGGCTGGTCCTCGTCGGGCTGGGGCCGGTTGGGCCGCGGCGCCTGCCTCGGCACGCCCGGCAGGGGCTGGCCGAAGAAGCGGCGGAAGAACTCCTGCATTTCCTCGTCCACATTTCCCGGGGCAGCGCTGGTGCCGCGCGACCGCTCGATCGTGCGGATGTTGACCACGGACGGCCCGACCTGCTCCACCAGATCGGTGAAGTCGGGCAAGCCGCGCACCTGCGCCGCGGCGGGCGCCGCAGGCAGCAGCGCGGTGGCGCCGGTCGCGGCGAAGGCGACCGCTACGCCCAATGAGCGGAGTTTCTTCCCATCGATCTTGAACATGTCGAACTTTCTTTCTCTGATGAATGCTGAGAATGGCAAGCGAAGAAATGGTTCGCGCGAAAGACGCAAACCATCGCACATTCCCGGCCGATTGGGCGCACTTGGGGGCTTATTTGCGCCGCTCAAGGCTGAGCGCGAACGCCTTGAGCGTCTGCGGTGGCACTTCGCCGACGGCCGTGAGCCACCAGTCCTGGATGCGCCGCGTGAGCGTCTGCGTCGCACCGCTCGAGAACACGCCTTCCTGCGAGTGCCGCTGGCGGTCGTACGCCTCGACGAACAGCGACACCCCCGCCAGGCCGTCCGAGAATACCCATTGCAGCGTCCCCTCCGGCATGGGGGCGCCGACCGACGGGCGCCGGTAGCAGCTGATCGGCTTGAACCCGGCCACCTCGGACTTCAGCTGCCAGCCTTCGGCGGCGGCGGTCGTCTTCACGGCATCCGACTTTTCCACGCGCCAGCCATCGGTGGCACCCATCATCTGACTGAGCTTTTCGATGCGCACCGGTGCATCGAGCGCGAGTTCGGAGAAGGCGGCCTGCTCCAGGACGTTACCCTCGGTGTCGACAGTCTGCAGCTTGACGACGAGGCCCGTCTTCTTCTCGCTCCAGATTCGGTAGCCGAAGCGCAGGTTATCCTTGGGTGCCAGCTGGACGACATCCGTCTCGAAGCCGGCGACCCGGTCACCGCCGAGGCGCCGCGCCGAATAGAACTCGGGGATCGAGCTGTCGGCGGCCTTCACCAGGCTGGGAAACAACCCCAGGGTCTCGCGCCGCTCCGTGCGCACCACCCGGCTTTCAGGGATGAAGGTGACCACCTCGTCGTTGCGCCGGAATGTGGACCGCGGGGCGCCCGTCAGCGACTCGACCCGCTCGACCTGCTGGTTGCCGTTGCATGCGTGCCAGATTCGCGCGCTCGACATGCCTCCATTGTTGGAGGTGACGACAAAGGTGCCGACGTAGCTGCGAAGACGAGATGCCTCGTGCATCCGCATCAGCCAGTCGCCAATGCTGCGCTCGCCATGCTTGCCCTGCGCCGCAGAAGGCGGCTGTGCGGAACCAGGCGTGCCCTCCCCTGCGGCTGTCAGGCCCGGCATCCCGAACGCCCAGAGGGCGGCGAGGCTGAGGCGGACAAGGATCGGGTTCAGGTTGGCGGTGTATCCCATGCAGTGGCAGCCGCCTTCAGCGGATCGGTCCTTCGAAAGTGGCATTGCGCAGGAACCCGGCCGGCATCTGCAGCGCGGTCGCGCCGCCGAGCTGGCGGTGCGCCGCGAGGAATTCGTCGAGCCGCGCATCGCGGATCATCACGCCGCGCTGCGTTTCGGCCAGCACGGTGCCGGCTGGTGGCGCACCCGCCAACTGCGCCTGCTCGGGTTTCGCCGCGGGGCCGCCCACTGCCGTCCAGCTGATCGCCGCCACGGCTGCCAGGGATGCGAAGCCCGCTACGAGCTTCCAGCGAAAGCTGGCGTCGTTGGCGGCCACTTGCACGGGCTCCCGCCAGCGGGCCGCTGGCGCGCTGGCCGCGCCCGGCGGAGAGACCTGCTCTTGCTGCAGCCGAATCTGGAGGCGGCCCAGGAACTCGCCAGGCAGCGACCCGGCAGCATGTTCACCGGAGCGCAGCACGTCGCCGATCAGGTGGTAGGTGTGCCAGGCCTGGCGTGCCACGGGGTCGGCCGCGGCCAGTTCGACGCCGCGCGCGAACGCATCGCCAGCCAGCTGGCCATCGGCCAGCGCCGAAATCAGTTCCTCGGTACGCATCGTGTCCATTACGTTACCTGCCCATCTCGCTTCACCAGCGCTTGCCCGACTGGTTTTCCAGTAAGGGTTTGATCCTGGCCGAAATGGCTTCGCGCGCCCGGAAGATCCGGGATCGAACGGTGCCGATCGGGCAATTCATCACGTCCGCAATCTCTCCATAGCTCAAGCCCTCGATGTCGCGCAAGGTCACAGCCTGACGCAATTCGTCGGGTAGGGCTTCCTTGGCCGAGTTGACCGCCGTCGCGATTTCCTTGGCGGCC
>JAQZBU010000037.1 GCA_029237735.1 Ramlibacter sp.
GCCGGCACTGCCCGAACTCATGTCCCAGGCGCGGAACGTGATCGCATTGGCAAGCGTGCCGTTCAGGTCACCGAACGGCAGCAGGCGCAGCATGTCGGTGGGCCCGAGCAGTAGGCCGAGCGTGTTGGTGCTGCTATTCAGCAGCTGCGCGTTGATCGTGAGCCAGGTGGCGCCGCCGTTCAGGCTGTACTGCCAGGTGCCCAGGCTGGTGTCCACGGCCTCGATGGCCACGGCCTCCATGGCAACACCGTCCGCGTCCGTGATGGAGCCGTCGATCACCAGGGCCGCGATGGTGCTGGCAGAGGGGCTCGTCGCATTCTCGAGAATCGTCGGCAGGCTTGGGCTGCCAGATGGGTCGAGGACGGGCGGATCGTTGGTGTTGGTCACCACCGCTGTGGCCTCTGATGCAACGCTCTCACCAGTGCCGCCGCCGTCGGTGTAGCTGGCCACCACGGTGATGGCCTTGCCCACCTGGGCTTGGTCAAGCAACAGGGTCGCTGTGGTCGCGCCTGCGATGTCGGTGCCGTCGGCCTGCCATTGGTAGCCGATCGTGCCCAGCCTGTCGGCATCGGCGAGCGTGTTGCTGGCGGTGAGGGTTTCGCCCTCTTCGGCCGTGCCGCTGATGGTGACATTGCCGGAGGGCGAGTCGTTGAGAGACGTGATGAAGACAAGGGTAGTGCCTGAGGCAGTCAATGCTCCGCCCGTGCCCTGGTTGCCGGCGTTGCCATCATTGAAGATCCAGAGGATCTCCACGGTGGCCGGTGGCGCCTCCGAGCTGTTGGCGTAGGCGATGCTGGAGAGCGCCTCGTTGACTCGGGCCTGCGTCGCATCACCGTCGAATGTGATGGTGAGCGTGCCAGCAGCGTTCGTATAGGTTCCGACCGCCACCCCCGACAGAACGGCATTGCCTGCGGTGAGTATGAGATTGCCGCGGCCGCTGAAGACATCATCCGTGGACGCGCCGCCTCGTCTTGCCAAAGTCACACTGCTGCCGGCGTAATCGCCCGCGCCGCCGGCTAGCGTGGCCAGATTGGCATCGTAGATGGCCACCGCAGTGTCCAGAGCCACGGCAGCGGCGTTCTCGGTATAGCCCACCGTGTCATCGAGAGTGCGGATTGCGATGCCATTGAACTCGGTGTCGAGACTCCCGTCGGCGTTCAGGCGCACGACGCTGAAATCATTGTTGCTGGTGCCCGCCACGACGATCTTGCCGTCTGGCTGGATGGCGACGCTGTAGCCGCGGTCGTCGCTGCTGCCCACAGGCAGGAGGAGTTTGCCCGTGCCATTGAACGTGGTGTCCAGGCTTCCGTCGGCGTTCAGGCGCGCGAGACTGAAATCGTAGTTGCTGCCGTTGAAGCTGTGCCCCGCCAGCACCATTTTGCCGTCAGGCTGCAGAGCGACGCTGTAGCCGGCATCATCGCCGCCTCCCAGAGACAGGAGGAGCTTGCCCGTACCATTGAATGTGGCGTCAAGGGTGCCGTTGGCGTTGAGGCGGACAAGGCTGAAGTCGTTGTCGCTGCCGTTCCAGCTGTAACCTGCCAGCACCATTTTGCCGTCGGGCTGGATGACGAGGCTGTGGCCCAAGTCAAGGCCGGTGCCTACAGGCACAAGGAGCTTGCCCGTTCCGTTCAAGGTGGTGTCAAGGGTGCCGTCGGCGTTGAGCCGGACGAGACTGAAGTCGTAGTTGCCAGCGCTGTTCAAACTGTAACCGCCTACGAGGATCTTGCCATCGGCCTGTGCGACGACACTGTGACCCACATCGTTTGTGACGCCCACCTGCAGGAGCAGCTTGCCAGTGCCGTTGAAGCTGGTGTCCAGGCTGCCGTCGGCGCTCAGCCGGATCATGCTCAAGACTTGGCTGCCGCCGGTGGTGTAACCGGAAACCAGGATCTTGCCGTCTGGCTGCTGGGTAACACTCAGGCCATAGTCGAGTCTGCCCTCACCGACCGGCACAAGGAGCTTGCCCGTGCCGTTGAATGTTGTGTCCAGATTGCCATCAGCATCCAGACGCGCGACGGCGAAATCACCGGAACTGTACCCCGCGACGACGATCTTGCCGTCGGCCTGGAGAGTGGCACTGGAGCCGCGGTCAGCCAAGCCTATAGCACTGAGAACAAGCTTGCCATCCTCGCTGAATTCACTGTCGAGGCTGCCGTCGACATTCAATCGAACCAGACTGAAACGACTGTCAGTGGTGCCCGCCAACACGATCTTGCCGTCGGGCTGTATCGTGACGCTGCGGGCGTCGTCGCCGCTGCCCAGGGACACGATCAGTTTGCCGGTGCCGTTGGCCGGAGAGAATGTCGGCGCGCTATTGAGAAACATGATCGGCACCTTAAAAAAATCGAGTGGATCGACGTGGACGAGAGGGAAGCCGGAGGATGTCACCGCAACCGCAGGTCCCTGGGGCGTTATCTAGGTTCTTGTCAAGGTGCTCATGTCCGTCTCCGTTGGAATGCTGGCCGTGAAACTTGTGCTGCATCTCCGGCAGCATCAAGAAGACGTGCTTGACTATGAATGGCGTGCAGCGTCCGACACACGGTCGTTGCTCCTGGGCGCACCAGCTTTTTGTCATGGGAAGCTTCTGTCTGCCACCGCGAGTGAAGCGCCTTTTCAGGGCGATATCGGGTGTCGGACCCGGGGAGCGACCAAACGGCTGACGTTGGGGAGTATCTCGAGTGCGGTCGGTGAAAAACGAAAAAGGAACCCCGGCAGGGGAGAGATCCGCAAGGGCGGCGTCGTGGGCTGGCGTGTCGGCCGTGCAACTCCTTTTCTTGCAACGCCATCGGCGAAGGCCCGGCAACGCCTGCTGAGGCACCTTGGACGCCCGCCAACACACTTTGACACGCTGCTGACGAATCTTTTCGCGCGCGCTCGTACTGCGCCGTGAGTAGTTCGTGGCACGCCTGTGCCAGTTCCTGAGGTGTCAATCGAGAAATCCAGGGACGGCATCACGTTCGGCCAAACACGTCGCTTTGCACTTCCGCTCGTCATCTTTTTCTCCCTTGAAAGAGGGTGACGGTCAGCGTATGCTGCGCGCCACACGGTGTCGTCACCCAAACAGGTGAGACGCGGTTGCCCAAGGTCTCAGGAGACAACAAGATGGCTCAGCAGCAGGATGCACTGTTGGCGACGACACTCGATGTGATTGGCGAGGTCTACGAGGCAGCCGCGAATGGCACCTGGTCTCGCTTCCTGAATGCGATGGCAGATGCGACAGACAGTGAAGGAACTGTTCTTTGGCTGCACGACGCCTTCGACACGAGTGCTCGATTCCAGGATTCCGAGAGTTCCTTTCTATGCAACGTGCGGATGGAGAAGGGCTTCCTGAAGAGCTACGCCGAGCACTACACGCATACCAACGTCCTGCTGCAGCAGATCGATGCGGTGCCCGAGGGGTCCGTGCTGGTTTCCTCGTCAATGCTCAGCGACCGGGAGTTTCACAAGACCGAGTATTACAACGACTGGCTGCGGCCTCAGGGGATCGGCTACTGCCTGGGAGGCCCGGTCCTCAAACGAACCAGCGTTGTCTCGATGTTCAGCATGCAACGCCTGGTGAGCCGGGGTCCATTTCGCGATCGCGATCTCCAACTGTTATCGGCTGTCATGCCGCACCTGCGTCGTGCATGCCTCCTGCACAAGCGGTTGGGCCAGCTGCGCGCCCAGCAATCGGGCGTGCTGGCGACACTCGAACTCCTGCCCAACGCCGTATGGCTTTTCGATGCGAATGGCCGGTTGCTGCTCGCAAACGGCGCGGGGCGGGAGTTGAACGCCCGAAGAGACGGCCTATGGCTCGATGGCAATGGGCGACCGGTAGCCGCCGATCCGGGTGAGCACCTGCGGCTGCGCCGATCGATCGACGGCGCCATCGCGGCCGGACAAAGCTCCGTCGACTACTTCGAGGGCTCGCTTGGTATCAGCCGCAACTCGTCGCCGGTGCCTTTGCAGGTCACGGTGTATCCACTGAGGAATGAGGCATTGGCCGATGGCGCCGCCGCGGCGATTTTCATCACCGACACGACACGAACCGCCTTGCCCGAAAGCGAAGTGCCAAGATTGATCTACGGACTCACGCGGACCGAAGCCCGGCTGGCCACGCATCTGGCGCGCGGCGATACCCTGGAGGACTACTGTGTCGCAAACGACGTGACCGCGAACACTGCCAGGACGCATCTCAAGCGTGTCTTCGAGAAGACCGGCACCCGGCGCCAAGCGCAATTGGTGAGTCTGCTGTCACGCTCGCCCGCGATGTGGCACGCTTCGCCAAACCTGCAGCACTGACGGGATCATCAGCGACCCTCGCGCGGTCTTCTTGCCGTGCGAGTGGATGGACCCGCATCTATTGAGCATCGATGACCGGTATCGGCGGTCCGAACCGCAGGAAATCTAGCTGCGCCTCCGAGCACGCGAGGTCCGGTTTCCGGAGTCAAGAGTGGCGACTTGAACTTCCGGTTTAGGTCGGAGCAGCCATCACCGAAGCGAACATTCATTAAACGCGATCAATCTCGCGCTCGACGCGGTGTGGCGCTATGACGGTATGCCGGCGCAGTTTTACGCGGACTGGGTGCGCGTCGCCGCCGAAGAGGCCTATGCTGGAGGCGCGCGGGCTCGACGCCACGCCGATCATCCAGGAGAAGCTGCGCCGCGTCGGCACACCCGACGCGCTGCGCGCCGTGGAAATCCTGGACATCATCCTCGCCGACGAGATCGGCCACGTCGCGATCGGCAACCACTGGTACCGGTGGCTGTGCGAGCGCGAAGGTCTCGATCCGGTGGCGCACTACCGCACCCTCGTCGAGCGCTACGAAGCGCCGCGCCTGTACCCACCTTTCAACGAAGCAGCGCGCAAGCGGGCGGGCTTCAGCGACGAGGAACTGGCGTGGCTTCTGGGATGATGGCGCGCTCCGGTCAGCCAAGAAATCGGCTCGCCACTGTGGATGCCGGATCAAGTCCGGCATGACAAAACCTTCTGCCGCGCAGACTCCAAGATTAACTTCTCACCAGCCCTTGGCGTCGAGGAACTCTTTCACCTTCGCCGCGACCAGGACAGAACCATCGTTGTTCAGGTGGATCTCGTCAAAACGCAGCGATGACGGGATGACGTCGTTCTGTGCGTCGGCCACGTCCTGTGGCAACGCCGGGTTGAACTGGCTCACGAGGTAAGCGCGGATGTCGAGATAATTGCTCGGGTAGATCGCCGCGAGGTCGCGGTTCAGCTGCACGATCGTGTTGTAGACATCTCCGCCGCGCAGTTCCTCGGGACGGGCCTTGTTCAGGACCGCGAGGATGAGGAAGCGGTCGTTGCCCGGTGCGAGCGCCGCCACCGAAGCCGCGATGTCGGCCTTGATCAGCGCGGGCTGCGTCGGATTGTTCGTCCCCATCCAGAAGATGTTCACCCACGTGTCGCGGCCGCCCGAGCGCTGGCGCGCCGAGATATCGGTGGAGCTCTGGCCGGCGATGCCGCCGTTGTAGATCAACCTTTCCGGGTAGAGCAGCTGCAGGTTCGCCGCGAACGCAGGCGTGAGCGAATCGCCCCAAGCTGCGATGGCGGTAGTTGACGGCGGGGTTGGTTCCGGGGGTGGCGAAGGAGCGGGCGAAGGAGCGGGCACGGCAATCACACCACCGCCATCACCGCCGCCCGGCGTGCCTCCCGAGCCCCCACCACCGCCGCAGCCGCCCAGCACCATGGAGGCCACCAGGGCCGCCGCAGCTCTTCTGTCCATGTTTGCTTCTCCCTGCTTCGAGGGGGCAATTCTGCGCTGTCGCTTGCGAGCAAGGTGTTACGCGGTTACCCGCGCGGATGGTGCTGCGCGTGCAACTGCTTCAGGCGTTCTCGCGCCACATGGGTGTAGATGGTGGTGGTGGAGATGTCCGCATGGCCGAGCAGCATTTGCACGGCGCGCAGGTCAGCGCCGTGATTGATCAGGTGCGTCGCGAACGCGTGCCGCAACGTGTGAGGGGAAAGGGGCGCAGTGATGTTCGCCGCGTGCGCGTGCTTCTTCACGATGACCCAGAACATCACGCGCGTCATGCCGTGCCCGCGCGCGGTCACGAACAGGTCGTCGGTCTGCTGGCCGGAGAGGATCGCCGGCCGGGCCTCTGCAAGATAGCGGGCGATCCAGTCGCGTGCCACTTGCCCGAACGGCACCAGCCGCTCCTTGTTGCCCTTGCCGAACACGCGCAGCACATGCTCGGTCATGCTCACGTTGAAGGTCTTGAGGCCGACAAGTTCGCTCACGCGCAGGCCGCTCGCGTAAATCAGTTCCAGCATGGTGCGGTCGCGCAGGCCGAGCGGCGTGTCCACGTCCGGCGCATCCAGCAGCGCCTCGACCTGTGATTCGGTCAACGTCTTGGGCACGCGCAGCGCCTGGCGCGCGGATTCAAGGCGCAACGTGGGGTCGGCGGTGATCAGCCGCTCGCGCAGCGCCCAGCGGAAGTAGCGCTTGAACACCGTGAGCCGGCGGTTGGCCGTGGTCGCCTTGCTCGCACTGTGCCTGGCCGCGAAGTAACCATTGAGGTCCGCCTCGGAGGTGCTGTCCAGCGCCTTGCCCTGCCCGTCCAGCCAGGCATCGTACAGCGAGAGGTCGCGCCGGTACGCGGCCAGCGTGTTGCGCGACAGGCCTTCCTCGAGCCACAGGGCGTCGATGAAGGCGTCGATGCCGGCTTCGCTCATGCGGGGGAGCATAAGACAAAGCCTTGCACGATCATTCGAGCGTCAGCTTGGATTGGTCCACAACCTTTTTGTACACGGCGTATTCGGCCTTGATCTGGTCGCTGAATTGCTGCGGCGTGTTGCCGACGATCAGCGATCCCGTGTCCTCGATGCGCTTGCGCACGGCCGGATCCTGCAGGACCTTCATCACGGCGGCATGCACCTTGGTCACCACTTCAGGCGGCAAATTCTTGGGGCCGAGGATGCCGTAGTAGGCCATGCGGTTCACGGGCTCCAGGCCCACTTCCTTGAACGTGGGCACGTTGGGCAGCACGGCGAGACGCTGCGGTGCGGCGACCACGATCGGGACGAGCCGGTTGTCCTTGATGAAAGGAAGGGCCGACGGGATGTTGTCGAAGATCATCGGCACCTGGCCGGCCACCGTGTCGTTCAGCGCCGGGCCCGCGCCGCGGTACGGGATGTGCGTGACGAAGGTGCCCGAGAGGCTCTTGTACAGCTCCATCTGCAGGTGACCGATGCCGCCGGTGCCCGACGAGGAATACGAGTAACGACCCGGCGCGCGCTTGAGCTCCGCGACGAAGGCCTTGTAATCCTTGGCCGGGAAGCTGGGGTGCACGGCAATCACGTTGGGCGTGGCCGCGATGTTGATGATGGGCGTGAAGTCCGTCAACGGGTTGTACGGGATCTTGGCGTTGATCGCGGGGTTGGCGGCCGTGGTGGACACGGTGGCCATGCCAAGGGAATAGCCGTCGGGTGCGGCGCGAGTCGTTTCCAGCGCACCGATGACGCCGCCGCCACCGGCCTTGTTCTCCACGATCACGGGCTGGCCGAGCGCTTTGCCCAGAGGCTCGGAAATCACGCGGGCGATGATGTCCGTCGTGCCGCCGGGCGCGAAGGGCACCTGCAGCTTGATGGGTTTGGTGGGATAGTTTTGCGCCAGCGCGGGGCCGGTGGCGAGGGCCAGCGCGGCGGCGGTCAGGGCAAACCAAGGACTACTTCTCATGAGGGAACTCTCCTGTTTTCGAACTTGCAAAACATGAATCGTATAGGGACGGGCTCTGCGAACTTTTGTGGATTACACATAAGGACTAACCCTAGACCTGCCGTTATGCTCTGGCGGTGAATTTCGCGCAGCTGCTCTTCCCGGATTTCTCGCTCATCCTGTGCGGATACCTCGTATGCCGATACACAGCTCTCGACCGCAAGGTGTGGCAGCCCGTCGAGGGTCTCGTTTATTACTTCTTGTTTCCGGTACTGCTGTTCCAGTCCGTGACCAAGAGCCCGCTGGACCTGGGCGTGACGTCGAGCATGTTGTTGGCCGGCGTGCTGATGGCGCTGGCGAGCATCGCAATGGCGTACTCACTGCCGTGGTTGCCGGGGCTGCGCAAGTACATCGACCGGCGCGAGCATGCTGGCGCTGCGCAAATCGCTTTCCGCTTCAACTCATTCATCGCGCTCGCATTGGCCGACCGGCTTGCCGGTGCACAGGGGCTGCTGCTGATCGCCGTCCTCATCGCGGTGTGCGTTCCGATCTACAACGTAGCTGCCGTATGGCCGATGGCCCGCCATGCGCAGAAGGGCCTGGTGCGCGAACTCGTTCGCAACCCGCTCATCATCGCAACGGGTTCGGGCCTGATCGCGAACGTATTGGGCTTTACGATGCCGGCGTGGATCGAGCCGGCAGTCACCCGGATCGGCGCGGCGTCGCTGGCGCTCGGGCTGCTGGCCGCCGGGGCCGGCATGCAGTTCGGCAGCCTTGCGAACGCGAAGGCGCTCGCGGCAGCCGTGCTGGGCATTCGGCATTTCCTCACACCCATCGTCGCGATCACGCTGTCGCACCTGTTCAAGCTCGACGCCACGCAGACGGCGGTGTTGATGGCTTTCTCGGCGTTGCCTACAGCGTCGAGCGCCTATGTGCTCGCTGCGCGAATGGGCTACAACGGACCGTATGTGGCCGGCTTGGTCACGCTATCGACCCTGCTGGGGCTGGTGAGCCTGCCGTTCGCGTTGGGACTATTGCGCTGAACTTGCGTCAGGCCGCCCAGTTTTCGAGTGTCTGTCATTCTTGCCGCAGCGCCCATTGCACTTGCTCCCGCACGATGGCGCTCGGGTGCTGCGCGCGCGCCTGCAACGCCGTGCGCAACGCAGGGTCGTCCTGCAGCCGCAACGCATTGCCCATCGCCACCGCCACATTGCGCAACCAGCGCTCGTGCCCGATGCGGCGAATCGGGCCGCCCTCGGTGCGGGACAGGAACTCTTCCTCTGTCCATGAGAACAGCTCCGCCAGTTGTCGGCCCGTCAATCCCGCCCGCTCGTCGAAATCCGGTAGCGCGTTGCGCTGCGCGAACTTGTTCCAGGGGCAGACCAGCTGGCAGTCGTCACAGCCGTAGATCCGGTTGCCGATCAGCGGCCGGAGGTCTTCCGGGATGGGCCCCGCGTGCTCGATGGTGAGGTAGGAGATGCAACGTCGGGCATCCAGCCTGTAAGGACCCACGATGGCCTGCGTCGGGCACACGTCGATGCAGGCGCTGCAGCTGCCGCAATGGTCGCTCGCCGCCTCGGTGGGCGGCAGTGCCAGGTCCACGTAGATCTCGCCTAAGAAAAACATCGAGCCGGCCTCGCGGTTCAGCACCAGGGTGTGTTTGCCGCGCCAGCCCTGGCCGCTGCGGGTGGCCAGCTCCGCTTCCAGCACCGGCGCCGAATCGGTAAATACCCGGTGGCCGAAAGGCCCCACCTCGGCGGCGATCCGTTCACTGAGTTTTTGGAGGCGCGACCGGAGCACCTTGTGATAATCCCGGCCTCGGGCGTAGAGCGAGACAATGCCCTCGCCCGGCCGGCGCAGGCGCGCGAACTCGACCGCTTGCCAGCCTTCCGGCGTCGCCTGCGGCAGATAATCCATGCGCACGGTGATGACGCTCACGGTACCGGGAACCAGTTCCGCCGGGCGGGCTCTTTTGAGGCCATGGGTTTGCATGTAGGCCATCTCGCCGTGAAAACCGTTGGACAGCCACGCCAGCAAACCGGCCTCAGCGGAAGAAAGATCGACACCCGCGACGCCGATTTGGGAAAATCCCAGCTGAAGGGCCCATTCCCTGATGCGCCCCACCACTTGAGGACCGTCGATCTGACCACTGTTGAACGTCACCCGCCCATTGTAGAAACCGCCGCCCGCGTGATGGTTTGGGCCACGGAGGACGACACGCGTGCCTTCGCCGCGCGGCTCGCCGCCCACTCGGCACTGGCCAACGCCTCCATCGAGCTGCACGGTGACCTGGGTGCGGGCAAGACCACTTTCGTGCGGCACCTGTTGCGAGCGCTGGGGGTGCAGGGCCGGGTGAAAAGCCCCACGTACGCCGTGGTCGAGCCTCATGAAGTGCCCGGCCTCGCGATCTGGCACTTCGACTTCTTTCGCTTCAACGACCCGCGCGAATGGGAAGACGCCGGCTTTCGCGACATATTCGCCGGTCCGGGCCTGAAGCTGGCCGAGTGGCCCGAAAAGGCGGCAGGGCTGCTGCCCGGCGCGGACCTGGTGATTCGTATCGAAGCCCTTGCCGATGAGTCGCGCAACGTCACGCTCCTGGCGCGCACGCCGGTGGGCCGGGAGCTGCTGCAGTGAAGCGCGGCGCACTCAGCCGGCGTGAAATCCTGCGCGGCGGCACGCTGGTGCTGCTGCTGGGCACGCAACAGATTGCCCGTGGCGCCACCATCGTCGCGGTGCGGGTGTGGCCTGCGCCCGAGTATTCGCGCGTGACGATCGAGTCCGACGGCCAGCTCAGCTCGACCCAGATCGTCATGACCCACCCGCCGCGCCTTGCGGTCGACATCGAAGGCCTGGACTTGAGTCCCGAACTGCGCGAGCTGGTGGGCAAGGTGAAGACGGACGACCCGTTCATCGGCGGAATCCGCGTCGGCCAGCAATCGCCCGGCGTGGTGCGGCTTGTCGTGGACCTGAAGCAAACAGCCGTGCCCCAGGTTTTCACGTTACCCCCCATCGCCGCCTACCAGCACCGGCTGGTGTTCGATTTCTATCCGGTCCAGGCGGTCGACCCGCTGGAAGCGCTGATCGCCGAGCGCCTGAAGGACCGGCCCCTGCCTCTGCCGACGCCAGCCAGCGACCCGCTGGGCGAACTCATCGCCAAACAGCTCGAGCGGCCGCCCGTTGCGGGACCCGCCGCAGCGCCCCCGCGGCCCGTGCCCCAGAAGACCGACCGCCTCATCATCGTGGCGCTCGATCCAGGTCACGGTGGTGAGGACCCAGGCGCCATCGGGCCCGGTGGCACCCGCGAGAAAGATGTGGTGCTGCAGATCGCGCACCGACTGCGCGATCGCATCAACCGCAGCGTCATCAATGGAAACCCCATGCGCGCATTTCTCACGCGCGACGCGGATTTCTTCGTCCCGCTGCACCAGCGGGTGCAAAAGGCGCGGCGCGTGCAGGCCGACTTGTTCGTGAGCGTCCACGCCGATGCGTTCATGGTGCCCACGGCGCGGGGCGCCAGCGTGTTCGCGCTGAGCCAGAACGGCGCATCGAGCACGGCTGCACGGTGGATGGCCGACAAGGAAAACCGCGCCGACCTGATTGGCGGTGTCAACGTGAAGTCGCACGACGCGCACGTGGCCCGTGCGATGCTGGACATGAGCACTACCGCCCAGATCAACGACAGCCTCAAGCTGGGCAGCGCGCTCCTTGGAGAGATCGGCAATGTCGGCCGCCTGCACAAGCCCCGGGTCGAACAGGCCGGCTTCGCGGTGCTGAAGGCGCCCGACATCCCGAGCGTGCTGGTCGAAACCGCATTCATCAGCAACCCCGAGGAAGAGTCGCGCCTGCGCAGCGACGCCTACCAGGAGCAGCTGGCCGACGCCATCATGCGCGGCATCAACCGCTACTTTGCCAAGAACCCGCCGCTCGCGCGCAGCCGGACGGTGTAACCTGCGCGACAGGCCTTTCCGGCCTGTGTGTAAGCACGACTCGACAGGCGCGAATCGATTTGTTACCGTGGAGAATGCCGATTTTCCGCAGTAGCGTGGCACGAACCAGCTCGTTTGTGCCGCTAGAGATGCCGGGTCCCGCCCAGGGAAGTGGGTTGCGCAGCAGCCTCATCGGGGCGGCCGACGGGCTTGCCTTCAGCCTTCCAGTGGGCATCGGCTGTGTCACGCTGATATTCAGCCACATCGGCCTGGAGCTGCTGCCCGCCGGCGTGTTCGCCTTGCTGCTGTCCATGGCGTGGATTCATTTCACGACGGCGCTG
This sequence comes from Ramlibacter sp., assembly GCA_029237735.1. Classification (GTDB taxonomy): domain Bacteria; phylum Pseudomonadota; class Gammaproteobacteria; order Burkholderiales; family Burkholderiaceae_C; genus Ramlibacter. The sequence goes on from JAQZBU010000037.1 coordinate 11,923, forward strand.
CACAGCAGACCAGTTTTGTTCGGCGCCCGCTTCTTCGAGGCCACGACGCTCGGGGCCATGCTCCAGCAGATGATCGCCGCCATGCCCGGCTGGCAACTGCAAAACACCACCGGGACGCGGTTGGCCCTGTTGTGCCTCGTCGGCGCGACTGCCGGCGTCGCGGTGGGCGTGTTGTACCTGGTGCGTGCTGATCGATTCACCCGGCTCATCCCCTCACCCGTCTTCGCGGGTTTTTCGAACAGCATCGCCGTCGCCCTCTTCGTTTCGCAATCGCAGGCCCTGTGGGACCTTGTCGCCAATTCAGCGACCCTCGCGCCGGTCATGTCGATCTCGGCCGCGGTGCTGGTGACCGCCATGGGGCTGCGGTACCTGCGCCCGCGGTGGCCCGCCACGACGATCGCCTTGGGGGTGGGGCTCGCGCTCGGCCTGCTTTGGTTCAGCGCGGGTCAAGCTCCGCGCACGATCGGGACGTTCGGCTGGCCGTCGGTCCTGCCGGTAACCCTTGCCGACTTCGCGTCCCTGCGGGATCCGAAGGTCCAGAACTGGCCGGTTGCTGCCGCCGTTCTCACCAACGGCGTCATCCTCGGCGCCATGATCTTCATCAACACCACGATGGCGGCCGAGATGATGGCGCAGCAGGATGGCCGCCGCCCGCCGCGCGGCCGCGCGACGCTGGTCACCGCCATCGGCGTGGGGCTGTCCGGCCTGATCGGCTCCGCCCCGGTCTCCGGCTCGATGAATGCGTCGATGATCGGCGCGCGCAGCGCGCCCCTGTCCACCACGATGGTGGTTTCCTTCGGGTTCTTCGTCGTGGCGATTTACTTCAGCGGCGTCATCGGGCTCGTGCCACTGGCCGCCATCTGCGCAGGCTTGCTGTGCGAGGCGTGGTTCATGGTAGACCGCAAATCGCTCGGCTTGCTGCGCGACTGGCTCCTCAAGCGGCCAGTGGCCGCGAATGGCCGCGAGGACCTGGCCCTGATCGTCACAGTGACGGCCAGCGCCGTCATCCTGAACATGGTGGCCGCCGTATTCGTCGGCCTGCTGTTCGGCCTTATCGTGTTCGCCGCGCGCAATGCGAGACGGCCGGTGCGTAATCTCTGGACGGGCGCGCAGCTCACGTCCAACTGCGCCCGCTCCAGGGGAGATTTGCGCCTGTTGGCCGAACATGGCCCCAGCATTCACATTGTCGAACTCGACGGGGACTTGTTCTTCGGCGCCGTTGACAGCCTCGAGCGCGGACTGGATCAAAGTCTGCAAGGCGCGACGGCCCTGGTGATCGATTGGTCGCGGGTCCGCCACATCGACACCAGCGTCGTCGGCTCGTTCGTGCAGTTCGAGCGCCGCGCCCACGCCCGTGGTGTTGCCCCCATCCATGCGGGCTGCGGAAATCAGCCCGAATTGGCCGCCGTCCTCGTGCAGCACCTGCCCCACGTGCGCCAGGCGCCCGATCTCGATCGCGCGCTCGAACAGGCGGAGAACGACGTGCTGCTGTTGCGTGGAGACCCCGAGCCGACGGACAAGACCGGGATGATGGAGTCGGCTTCGCTCTTCACCGGCATGGATGCCGAGGAACGATCGGTCCTGGAGTCAGCGATGCCCCAGAAGGTCTATCGCACGGGAGAAGTCATTCTGCAGGCCGGCGACCTTGGCGACGAACTGATGATCGTCCTGCAGGGCTCTGGCAATGTCGTGCTGCCGCAGACCAACGGCACCGATGTGCGGCTGGCCGGCGTGCGAGGCGGTGCGACACTCGGCGACATCGCTTTCCTGGACCGCACGCGCCGGTCGGCGACGGTGATCGCCGCCGAAGACACGACAGTCGCCATCCTGCGCCGCGAGACCTACGACAAGATTTGCATCACCCATCCGCGTCTCGTGCAGGTCCTTTTGACCAACATCGCATTGAACCTCGCGGTGCGACTGCGCCACACCAACCGCCTGGCGCTCTCGCGTCAGAGCAGCGCTTGAGGCCAGCGCGGCTCAATCGAAAATATCACTCAACCACGATTTGCGCTTGTGATACCCCTGACTGGAGCGGTGGTTGAAGTCGGAATCCACAAAATCCGGCTGTCGAGGCGATCGGTTTTGACCAGACGGATAAGCCGCGGTGGCCGCTTGAGGTTCAACGCTCAGCTCGACGAGTTTGTCCAGCTCTCCACGGTCAAGCCAGACGCCGCGACACTGGGGACAATAATCAATTTCGACGCCACGCCGTTCAGACATGAGCAGCGTAACGTCATTGCAGTGAGGACATTTCATATCAACTCCTTTCAGGGTTACGAGACAAGGCTATTCGCCATGACGTTCCATAAAAAGAAGATGACTAGTGAACGACGATTCGTTAAAACCTGCTATATCGGATATATCAGCGAGTTGAGGACCATTTCGCTGTCGTATACGCACAGCCGGCTCACCAGCCTCAGACCGTCATCGGTGCGCACGATCTCGTCGAGGTAGCGGCCCACGTTGTAGACCTCGCTCGAATCGCCCGGGCGGGTGCGGAAGACAGCGTAATTAGCCTGCGCCTTGACGCGTTCCCCCTCTCGCGACAGCACCTGCGCCGATCCGATCACGTGCCGCGTGTAGTAAGGCGCGTGGTAGATCGTTTGCGTGATGCCGTACACGCGGTCCTTCATCATCCCCTGGCTTTCGAGTGCCATCAACGCGAGCGGAAGGCCGCGCTCGAAGTTCTCGCGCGCCTGCAGCTTGTAGCTGCCTTCGGGCACGAAGAACGCGGGCCAGTCGTCGAAACGCCTTTCGTCCAGCGCCGCCGCGTAGGCGGCATTGAGCTGATCGATCTCCAGTTGCAGGAGCAGATCGTCCGTTCGCGCGCCGCTCATACCTCCATCACTTTCTTCCAGTAGGCGTACATGCTGCGGATCAGCGTTTCCGTCACCATGTGCTCCGTCGCTTCGGTGCCGGTGCCGCCCAGCTCGCACAGCGTGCTGCCGCCCTCGCCCCACTGACGGAACCCGTCCTGGCTGAACTCGATCACCTCGCCGTCATCGGCACTCACGAACCCCGCGGGGCCGAACAGGTTGGCCTGGCGCAGCCGCCGCCGCGTCATCTCCGGCGTGTCATCGGCGAAGCCGAAATGAGTCCAGATGAAATCGAACTCGCCCTCGCCTCGCGGCACGATGTGGCGCGTGGACAGCGAATTGACCTGTTGCTGGACGATGAGGCTGGGAAACAGCGTGATCATGGTGACGGTGGGCGTGATGTCCGTCCCGGGCTTGGACGGGTCATCGATCTTCCACCAGGACTCGGGCACGACGTCGAGCAGGCGGTCGTCATTGAGCGTCATGTTCGCCTTGAAGGATGTCACGCCTTCGGTCACCGCTGTGTTCTGGCCGCCTTCGTTGCGGCGCGAGATCATCACGGCGTGGCGGCCATGATCGTCCATCACCATCCGGCTCTTCTGGTCGGCGCGCCAAAGGCCGAAGGTGACGAACCACGTGTGCAGCAGGCCCGGGTGATACGGGTCCTTGATGTTCTCCATCATCAACTTCCAGTTGCCCGGGATGCGCTGGCGGTTGTAGCCCAGCAAGGTCAACTGCCGGCCCTTGAAGATGCGGTCCAGCCACGGCATGACCTCGGGGCCGAGGTAGTCCTCCAGCGATTCCGCGGCGTTGCTGAAGGTGGCGAACACCAGCCCATGCAACACGGCAACGCGCAACTTCGTGAGGCCGTGCTGCTTGATATCGAAGTCCGCCGGCATGCCGCCATTGACGCATTCGCCGTCCTTCACGCCGTCCTTGAACGGCAAGCCCGCCAGTTCGCCATTGAGCTTGTAGGTCCACTGGTGATACGGACACACGAAGCTGCGCGCGTTTCCGTGGGGCTGTTGGCAGAAGCGCACGCCGCGGTGCGCGCAGCGGTTCTCTACCACGCGGATGCCCGTGTCGGTGGCGCGGTCGCGCGGCGCCACGCGGTCGCGCACCATGATCACCTGCCGCTCGCCGACCGAGCTGAGCTTGTAGTCGCCCACATTGGGGATTTCAGCTTCCAGCCCGACGTAACACCAGTGCTCGCCGTAAAAAATCTTCTCCAGCTCGCGCTGGTAGAGCTGGGCGTCGGTATAGGCCCAGAAGGGCACGCGGCTGGAGCCTGGCTGGTTCCAGCGCGACAGGGTTGCGGGGGCATTCATCGGGCGGTGTCTCCTGGCCGGAAATAATACGCTCACTTATTAATTTCGGCTACGGTCGGCGGCCAGCACGCTAGACGGAACGGCCCGTCGGCGCCACGCGTCCCTTGCGACGGGCTTTCCACGCGCCCCATAGCACGACGAGGCCGGGGATCAGGATCATCGCCCAGATGATCTTGTCGAGGTTCATTTTGACCCAGGGCACGCTGCCGAAGAAGTAGCCGGCGGTGATGATGCCCCCGACCCACAGCGCGCCGCCGGTGACGTCATAGAACGTGAACTTGCTTCGGGTCATCCGCGCCACACCGGCGACGAAGGGCGCGAAGGTACGCAGGAACGGCATGAAGCGGGCGGCGACGATGGTGATGCCGCCGTACTTTTCGTAGAAGGCATGGGCCTGGTCAAAGGCCTTCTTGTTGAAAAAACGCGAGTCTTCCCACTGGAACACCTTTGGGCCGAAGTAGTGCCCGATCGTGTAGTTGCTCTGGTTGCCGAGGATGGCGGCGGCCAGCAGCAGGCCGACGGCCAACGGGTAGCTCATGAGCCCCACGCCGCACATGGCGCCGACGACGAACAGCAGCGAATCTCCCGGCAGGAACGGCATCACCACGACACCCGTTTCGACGAAGATGATCAGGAAGAGCAGCGCGTAGACCCACGCGCCGTAATTCATGACGAAGGTTTCGAGATGTTTGTCGACATGCAGGATGAAGTCGACGAGGAAGGCAAGCAGTTCCATATGGGCGGGAATTATCGCCGCCCTAGAATGCGGGTTCGCATGAACGCCGTCCTTTCCCCCACCCCGCGCCGCCCGATACGGGAACTGCCCGACGAGCTCATCAGCCAGATCGCGGCCGGGGAAGTGGTCGAGCGGCCGGCATCGGTGGTTCGCGAGCTCGTGGACAACGCGCTGGACGCGGGCGCGACCCAGGTCACGGTTCGGCTTTTGGCGGGCGGCGTTCGCTTGATCAGCGTGGAAGACGACGGCGTCGGGATTCCACGGGACGAGCTGCCCTCGGCGCTCAAGCGCCATGCCACGAGCAAGATTGCCTCGCTCGCCGACCTCGAATCGGTGGGCACCATGGGTTTTCGCGGCGAAGCGCTGGCTGCGATTTCCTCCATCGCGGAATTGAGCCTGCTGTCCCGCACAGAAGGTCAGTCCAGCGCGTTCCTGCTCGATGGCCGCACGGGTGAACTGCGGCCGGCCGCGCGTGCCGTGGGCACGACAGTGGAAGTGAAGGAGCTTTTCTTTGCCACGCCGGCACGGCGGAAGTTTCTCAAGACCGACGCCACCGAGCTGGCGCATTGCATCGAGGCCGTACGCCGGCACGCGCTGGCGCGGCCCGACGTGGGCTTCGCGATCTGGCATGAAGGCAAGCTGGTCGAGCAGTGGCGCACCGCCACGCGTGAGCAGCGCCTGGCCGACGTGCTGGGCGCCGAACTGCTTGAGCTGAGCGTTGCCGTTGCGTACAGCGCGGGCACGATCCGCGTGACGGGTCGCGCCGGCATCCCCGATGCCGCGCGCTCGCGCGCCGACCAGCAGTTCGCCTACGTCAATGGCCGCTTCGTGCGGGACAAGGTGCTCACGCACGCCGCACGCAGCGCCTACGAGGACGTGCTGCACGGCCAGCGGCAGCCGGTATACGCGCTCTATGTGGAGATCGATCCCGCGCGGGTGGACGTGAACGTGCACCCTACCAAGATCGAAGTGCGGTTTCGCGACAGCCGCGAGGTGCATCAGGCGGTGCGGCATGCGGTGGAATACGCATTGGCGGCGCCGCGCGCGGGCGCGGCCGGCGTGGTCCCGCCTGCGCCAGGGCTGCGGCAAGAAGCGCCCTCTTCCCAGATGGGCTGGTCACAGCCGCGCATCGACTTCGGCGCAGCGGGCGGACACAGGGTCTCCGATCTGGCGGTGCTTTGGCAGCCTGACTCTGTTCGAGCTGGGCACGCCGAAGATTTTGCGAGCCTTTCGACAGGCTCAGCTCAATCGGAACTCGCGCAGGTGCCGTCGCAGGCGACCTTGCCCGAGGGCGACTGGCCGCTCGGCCGCGCCATCGCGCAGCTGCAAGGCATCTATATCCTGGCCGAGAACAGCCAGGGCCTGGTGATAGTGGACATGCACGCGGCGCATGAGCGCATCGTGTACGAGCGCCTGAAGCGACAGATGGATGATCGCGCCATTGCGAGCCAGCCGCTCTTGATCCCCGGCACTTTCGCCGCGACGCCGCAGGAAATCGCGACGGCCGAGGCCAATGTTGAGACGCTGCGGACGCTGGGCCTGGAAATCACCCCGTTCTCGCCCAGGACACTGGCGGTGCGCGCGGTGCCCACAACCCTGGCGCAAGGGGACGCGGTGGAACTCGCGCGCAGCGTGCTGGCCGAACTGGCCCAGCACGACGCCAGCACCGTGATCCAGCGCGCGCAAAACGAACTGCTCGGCACCATGGCCTGCCATGGCGCAGTGCGCGCCAACCGCAAACTCACAGAAGGCGAGATGAACGCCCTGCTGCGCCAGATGGAAGAGACCGAGCGGTCCGACCAGTGCAACCATGGCCGGCCGACCTGGCGGCAGCTGGCCATGCACGAACTTGACAGGCTGTTCCTTCGGGGCCGTTAACCGCTGCAGTCCGCGAGCAAGTCGGTCAGATCAGGCCGAGCGGCACCATCGCCTGCGCCACCTTGATGAAGCTCAGCATATTGGCCCCGGCCACGTAGTTGCCTTCGAGACCGAACGCTTCCGCTGTCTCATAGGTCGTGGAGTGAATGCGGGTCATGATGTCGTCCAGCTTCTTGTCGGTGTATTCGAACGTCCACGAATCGCGGCTGGCGTTCTGCTGCATCTCGAGCGCCGACGTCGCAACCCCGCCCGCGTTAGCTGCCTTGCCGGGCCCATACGCGATCTTCGCGTCGAGAAACACTTTCACGCCTTCTGGGGTCGTGGGCATGTTGGCGCCCTCGCCAACCGCGATACAGCCGTTCTTGACCAGCGTCATCGCGTCCTTGCCGTTGATCTCGTTCTGTGTCGCCGAGGGCATGGCAATCTGGCATGGCACTTCCCAGATGTTGCCGCCCGCGATGTACTTCGCATCCTTGTGATGGGTCGCGTAGTCGGAGATCCGGCGGCGCTCCACTTCCTTGAGTCGCTTGATGAGGTCGAGGTCGATCCCCTTTTCGTGGACGATGATGCCATTCGAGTCCGAACAGGCGACCACCTTGGCACCGAGCTGCTGAAGCTTCTCCATCGTGTAGATCGCGACGTTGCCGGAGCCGGAAACGACGCAGGTCTTGCCTTCGACGGAATTTTTGCGAACCTTCAACATCTCGCGCACGAAATAAACGGCGCCATATCCTGTCGCTTCCTTGCGCACCAGGGATCCGCCCCAACCAATCCCCTTGCCCGTCAGCACGCCCGATTCGTACCGGTTGGTGATCCGCTTGTACTGGCCAAAGAGGAAGCCGAGTTCGCGCCCGCCCACGCCGACATCACCGGCAGGCACGTCCGTGTGTTCGCCGAGGTGGCGATAGAGCTCGGTCATGAAGCTCTGGCAAAAGCGCATGATCTCGTTGTCCGATTTGCCCTTCGGATCGAAGTCCGAGCCACCCTTGCCGCCGCCAATCGGCATTCCGGTGAGCGCGTTCTTGAAGAGCTGTTCGAACCCCAGGAACTTGATGATCCCGAGATAGACCGAGGGATGGAAACGCAAGCCTCCCTTGTAGGGCCCGATGGCGCTGTTGAATTCGACCCGGAACCCCCGGTTGATGTGGACCTCACCTTTGTCGTCCTGCCATGGCACCCGAAAGATAATTTGCCGTTCCGGTTCGCAGACTCGTTCGATGATCTTCTGATGAGCGAACTCAGGATATTTGACAAGCACCGGTCCGAGGGTTTCGAGAACCTCCTTGACCGCCTGGTGGAATTCTTCTTCACCCGGGTTTCTCGCGATAACCTGCCGAAAAATAGCTTCGATCTTTTCTTCCAACACCACAGTCATACTGCTGCTCCGTTTATGCACCAAAATGATGCATTCTAGCTCGCGACCTCCGAGAACTTTTCAGAGGCCGAGCGATCCGACCGGGGCCATGAAACGCTGGACCTTGACTCTCGTCGCCTCTGCGACCGCCCTCGCCCTCACCATGGGCTGCACCACCCTGGACGAGCGCCAGCGCGCCTGGATTTTCCAGCCCAGTGACCGGGCCTGGGGCGGCACCGCCGAGCTCGCCCGGGACATGGACGACATCTGGGTCGACTTCGATTCGAAAGTCACCGGCGAGCCCGCTCGCCTGCACGGTCTGTGGCTTGAATCCGAAAAGCGCGCCGCCGATGGGCCCGTTCTGCTGTACCTGCACGGCGCGCGATGGAATGTCGCGGGCTCGGCGCCGCGCATCCGCCGCATGCAGGAGCTGGGCTTTTCAGTGATGGCTGTCGATTACCGAGGCTTCGGCAGGAGCTCGCCGGGGCTGCCCTCGGAGGAGATGGCCTACGAGGACGCTCGCGCGGCCTGGGATTGGTTGGCACGCAAGTACCCCGACCGCGCACGCTATATCTTCGGCCACTCGCTGGGCGGAGCCATCGCGATCGATTTGGCGGCCAAGGTGGACGACGAGAAGGGCACCATCGTCGAAGGCACGTTTACGTCGATCCCGGACGTCGCCAGCTCGATGAATTGGGGCTGGCTGCCGGTCGGGCCGCTCATCACGCAGCGTTTCGAATCGGTGAAGAAGGTCGCGAAGGTCGGCTCCCCGCTGCTCGTCGTGCACGGCGAAAACGACAGCCTGATCAACAGCGAACTGGGCCGCAAGCTGTACGAAGCCGCGGCCGGCAGGAAGCGCTTCGTGCTCGTGGAAGGCGGATCGCACTTCAGCACGATGTCCATGGGCGTTGCGAAGTATCGCGCCGCACTGGCGGACTTGTTCAGCCTGACCCATTAAGAGCCAGCTTCTGTCACCACGCCATGGCGATCCCGGCCGCGCCGGCGATCACCAGGCTCGCGCCCCACACCATGTCGAGGTTGAGCCAGGCACGCCGAAGAAAACGCAGCCCGAGATAGCGGTACACCGCCCAGGCCATTCCCAAGCCGGCAAGCAGCATCGCCAGCGTGTGCACCGCCGCGACCGCGGTGGCCGTGGCAACATTGGATTGCGCCAGGAAGTTCATGAGCGTGGCGTGGCCCGCGTCGCGTGATGTCGCCGCGGGACCCGCATCTACACTGGCCGGCGCCGTGGCACACAAGTCCAGCATGAACGGCACCAGCATCAGCCCCGCGCCATGCGCGGTGGCCATCAGGAACGACCACCACGCAAGCTGCGTCGGGCGCACCCGCGCCAGCGCTCGCGGATGGCGCCGCCGGGCGAGCTTGAAGATTCCGAACAGCAGGACCAGCGCGCCCGAGCCCAGACGGATCGCGCGGCTCCATTCCATATACCAGCCGAGCGCCGCAAATGGCAGCAGCACGACCGCCATCGCCGCGAAGTGCCCGCCACCCAGCGGCAGCAGCGTCGTGAACACGGCGCCGGGGCGCCGCGCCGCCATGCCGTTGGCGACAGCGATCGGCCACCCCATCGCGGGGTTGAGACCGTGATAAACGCCGAGGGCGATGATCGTTAGCCAGAGCGCCGCGCTTGCGTTCAAGCCGAGGGATAGCAGAACGAATCAGTCGAACAGTCGCCACCCTGCAGGCGGATCTGATGCGCGCCGTAATCCGGCCCGAAGTCGACAAAGAACTCCCGGTCGAGCTCGATGCCGCCATTGGCGCCCACGTTGCACATCACCTGCGCGCCGGGCACGCCTTCCGGATAGAACTGCGTGTCCCAGGTGCTGTAAAGCGAGTTGGTGAAGTAGACGCGCTTGCCGTCGCGGCTGATCTCGGTCATCTGCGGTCCACCGCCAAAGGGCCGCCCGTTCGGGTGCTGCGCATGCTGCACGATGCCGCCGATGCGCACGCTGCCGGCCTGCACCGGCTTCATCGGATCGGTCACGTCGTACTGCCGCAGTTCGCCCGTGCCCCAGCACGCAACGTAGAGGAAACGATCGTCCAGCGACAGGTCGATATCGCTGATCAGTGGCGGCACGGCACCAAAGCCCTTCAGCAGCGGCGGAAGCTTCGCCGCGTCGGCCGGCTCGGGGGAAATGGTGGCGGTCTTCCTGGCGTGGAACTTTCCGTCCTCCCGATACCAGGTCCAGATAGATGCTTCCAGGTTTGTGGTGTCGACCACCACGCCGACAAAACCGTATTCGCGCGTCGGGTCATGCGCAGGGCGGATCTCGAGAGCCATCTGGTGATTGGCCCCGAGGTCGATGGCCTGCACATGCCTGCGATCGCGCAGGTCCCAGAAGTGCAGCGAATGGCCATACTTGTTGGCCAGCAGGTCTTCCGCGACGATGCCGTTCTCGAACTGCGGCGGCAGGCCCCATTCGCTCGACACCATGTAGTCGCGCGGCAAGTTCCACCAGAAGTCATAGTGCAGCTTTTGCGGGCCGCGGTCGATCTCCCATCGGCCGAGGACCTCGAAGTTCTCGCAATCCATGATGAACACGCCCGGCGGGCCCTGGGTGCCGTCCGGTCCCGCGCCGCCCAGCGTGCTGATGTAGATGCCCTCGGGCCCGCAGTGGACGGTGTGGGGGCGCGAGTAGCCGGTCTTGCGGAAAATCTCCTCGGGCTCGATCGTCTTCACGAGTTTCGGCGCACGCGGATCGGGCTGTGTGTCGACGATGTAGATACGGGACGAGCGAATGCCCGGAATGACGAGGTAGCGACGCTGCAGGAAGGCGTGGCCGGACATCGGCGAAAGGGCAGAGCTGCAGGCATTCCAGCCGAAGTGATGGAGTTCGTCTCCGCGGTAAGGCATGTCGAGCCGGCTCAGCATCGAGCCGTAGGTCTTCGAGCGGGGGTCGACGTCGACGACGGCAAGGGCGTCGGGGCGCGACTGGTTTGGCGACAACAGCACGGTGTAGGCAATACGCTCAGCTTCAGCTTCCATCGCCAGGCGCGGGGAGGGATGGAACGTGGGATCGGGGTGCAAAGTTTCCAGCATGGCAGTTTCCTTGCAAGAACGAAATTGGATATTGGCGTGTGGCTGAGAGGCGTCAAGGACGCGGGTTGGTGGCGCGGGTAACAGTTGTACGGTAGCCGAAGGGATGAGCAGAAACAGACGTTCTGCTACTCTCGCCCAGATGCGCGTGACTCCCCAGCAAACCCTGGCCCCCGCTCCGACCGCCGAGATGTCGCCGGGGCTTTTGGTGCTGGTGCTGGCCTTGCTACTGGGCATCCAGCCCGTCACCACCGACCTGTACCTGCCCGCGCTGCCGGCGTTGACCGAAGGCTTCAACGCGTCGGTGGCGCAGGCGCAACTCACGCTCACCACTTTGCTGCTGGCATTCGGCGTGTCGCAACTGGTGTGGGGGCCGTTGTCGGACCGCTTCGGCCGGCGCCCAGTACTGCTGTGGGGCCTGTCGGCCTACACGCTGGCCTCGATCGGGTGCGCGCTGGCACCGTCAATGCCGCTGCTGATCGTGTGGCGCACGGTGCAAGGCGCGGCCATGGGCGCGGCCGTGATGGGCGCACGGGCCATCGTGCGCGATCTCTATACGCCCGAGACCGGCGCGCGCGTGATGTCCAAGGGCCTCACGGGACTGGGCATCATCGCCTGCATCTGCGCGCCGCTGGGCGGCCTGCTCTCGGACCTGCTGGGCTGGCGCTACGCGCTCACGACGCTCACTCTCTTCGGCGCCGTGACGCTCACGCTGGTGGCATGGCGCTTCCAGGAGACCGTGCCCCGCAAGAACCCGCTGGCGCTGCGGCCGGGCACCCTTGTGTCGACCTGGCTCATGATCGTGCGCAACCCCACCTTTCTCACCTGGTCGGCGTTGTCCACGGCGTCCTATGCGGGTCTCTTCACTTTCCTGGCTTCGTCGTCCTTCATTTTCATCAAGGTGCTGGGGCTGACCCGTACCCAGTACGGCGTGGTGATGTTCTCCATGGCGTTCATGTACATCATGGGCACGCTCGTGTGCCGGCGGCTGCTTCCGCGATTCGGCCTGCGCCGCACGGTGGCGATCGCGGGCATGTTCAGTTTCGCCGGCGGGACCTCGATGGGCCTGCTGGCCCTTGCGGGCTTGCAGCGGGGCTGGGCGATCATGCTCCCCTTCTACCTCTTCATGCTCGCGCACGGCGTGCACCAACCGTGCAGCCAAAGCGGGGCCGTGGGGCCTTTCCCGCAAGCGGCGGGCGCGGCTTCGGCGCTCAACGGCTTCCTCATGATGATCGCGGCCTTCGGCGTTGGCGGCTGGGTCGGCCTGCGGCTGGACGGCACCGTGTTCGCCTTGACGAACGGCGTCTGGTTCTGGGGGGTATGCATCGCGCTCCTGTCCTGGACGGTGGTGCAGATCCATGGCGAGCTCCGAAAGCACTGACATGAGGGCTGTCGCGCTGGCCGGGCCCACCGCGTCGGGCAAGACCGCGGCGGCGCTGGCCATTGCGCGGGAGCACGGCGCCGAAATCATCAGCGTCGATTCGGCACTGGTGTACCGCGGCATGGACATCGGCACCGCCAAGCCTTCTCGCGCGGAGCGGGCGCAGGTCCCGCACCACCTGCTCGACATTCGCGACCCCGTCCAGCCGTACAGCGCGGCAGAATTCGCCGCCGATGCCAAACGGCTGGTGGGCGAGATCAACGCGCGCGGCAAACCCGCGCTGCTCGTGGGCGGCACGATGCTGTATTTCAAGGCGCTGTTCGAGGGGCTCGATGACATGCCCCCTGCCGACGCGGCGGTGCGCACGCAACTCGAAGCGCAGGCGGCCGAATGCGGCTGGCCGGCGATGCATGCGGAGCTGGCGCGCCTCGATCCGGTCACGGCCGCGCGGCTCGCGCCAGCCGATTCCCAGCGTATCCAGCGCGCGCTGGAAGTGTTCCGCCTAACGGGCAAGCCGCTGTCGAGCTTTCACGCCGGGACCGAGCGTGAACCATCGGCATGGGCCGGCATGCCGCTTTTTGCGCTGGAGCCAGCTGACAGGGCGTGGTTGCACGAGCGCATCGCGCTGCGATTCGACGCGATGCTGGCCTCGGGTTTTCTGGACGAAGTGAAGTGGCTCCGGCAACGGGACGACTTGAACGTGTCGCTTCCCAGCATGCGCTGCGTGGGTTACCGGCAGGCGTGGGAGCTGCTCGACGCGCACGAAGCAAGCGGCGGCACCCAACCATTCCCCATGGAGCAGTTGCGCGACAGGGGCATCTTCGCAACACGCCAGCTAGCTAAACGCCAGCTCACCTGGCTGCGAAGCATGCCGCGGCGTCACGTCATCCCTTGCGACGCCGATGATGCCCTGCCGCGCCTCATGCAAGCGGTGCGCGCCGCCCTATGAGCGCGACCCACCCCACGCTGTCCGTGTGCAACCTGGCGAAGCGTTATGGCGAAACGCCGGTGTTCTCCAACGTGACGCTCGACGTCGCGCCCGGCGAGTTCGTCGCCATCGTCGGCGAGTCCGGCGTCGGCAAGTCGACACTGCTTAATTGCATGGCGGGCCTGGATACATGGGACAAGGGCTCGGTGGTGCTGGCCGGGGAGAACTTGGCCGAGCTCGGCGATGACCAGCGCGCGCTGCTGCGCCGACGGCGGGTGGGCTTCGTCTTTCAGGCCTTCCACGTGCTGCCGCACCTGGACGTCGCGCAGAACGTGGCCTTGCCGTTGATGCTGCTGGGCGAGACGGACGACGCCCGCGTCGAGGCGATGCTCGACGCGGTTGGTCTGGCGGGCCTAGGGCCCCGGCTGCCCCAACAGCTATCGGGCGGACAGCTCCAGCGCGTGGCGATCGCGCGCGCGCTGGTGCATCGCCCTGCGCTGCTGTTGGCGGACGAGCCGACAGGCAATCTCGACCCGGCAACCGCCCTCAAGGTGATGGACGTGCTGGTCGCGCAGACGCGCGGCCACGGGGCCTCGCTGGTGTTGGTGACGCATTCTGAGGCGGCCGCGGCGCGCGCGGACCGCGTGCTGCTGCTGACGAGCGAAGGCGTCGCCCCGCGGGTCCACCCCGCCTAGAGATCCTGCGGGCGAATCGCCTTCTGCAGCAAGGCGAGCGCCGTCTCCACGTCCTCGATGGCCAGCTGCCCCGGCGCGGAGCTGGCCTCCCCCACCGCGAACGTCATCGCCGAGCCGAACGTCCAGCCGCACACGCGCGTGATGGCGCCGAAGCGGCCCATCGACATGCTGACGAGCGGAATCTCGAGTGCCCTGCTCGCGCGCAAGGTGGCCGAAAGCAGCGTGAGCACGTCATCCATTCCCTGTGGCATGACGGCCACCTTGGCGATGTCAGCACCGAGACTGGCCGCTTGGGCGAAGCGCTGCTCCAGCATCTCGGCCGGCGGCGTGCGGTGGAAGTCGTGGAAGGACAGGATGAGCTTGACGCCCTGCGCCCGCGAAATCTCGCGCACTTCCAGCACATCGGCGGGATGGTTGCCCATCTCGAAATCGACAAGCTCCACGTCACCGGTGGCGCACACGGCGCGATACAGGGCAACGACTTCGCTTTCGGACAGAGCGATCGGCTCGCCCCCCTCGCGCATCGAACGCCGCGTCAACAGGATCGGGGTGCCGCGGGCGGCCCGCTTGATGCCCGCGAGCGCGTCCAGAACTTGCGCCGTCTCGCCGATGCCATCGAAGAAATCGACCCGCCACTCGAGGATGTCCGGGCTTTTGGCGGCGACGACGGCGGCCTCGGCCAGCAAGCGCTCGCGGGTGCGTCCTACCAATGGCGCGCAGATCGCCGGAAAGCGTCCGCTGCCGCGGGCGCGGCCCCTCAATTCGATTGCTTTAGGCTGCATGCGCGCATTGTACGAATCGCAAACTCAAGCCCAGCCTTGCGAGCCGATCAGCTGCGCGAAACGTGCAAGGTCCACGTTGCCGCCGCTGAGCATCACGCCGACCCGCTTGCCCTCGAGCGGCAGGCCCGCGTGGCAGGCCGCCGCAAAGCCCAGGCAACCGGTGGGCTCCACGACCAGCTTCATGCGCTCGGCAAAGAACCGCATCGCATCGACCAGTTGCGCGTCAGTGGCGGTCACGATGTCCTGAACGTCGCGCCGGATCACCCCGAAGGTGTATTCGCCCAGGTGCTGTGTCTGCGCACCATCCGCCAAGGTACTCGGCGTGGGAATGTGGACGATCTCGCCCTTGCGAAGCGACTGCTGGCCGTCGTCGCCGGCTTCCGGCTCGACCCCGTAGAGTTTGCATTGCGGGGCGAGCGCGCGCACCGCAAGGGCGCTGCCGCTGAGCAAGCCGCCGCCGCCCAGCGGCACGAACATGACGTCCAGCGGGCCGGTGTCCTCCAGCAATTCCATCGCTGCCGTGCCTTGGCCGGCGATGACGTGCGGATGGTCGTACGGCGGGATCAGCGTCAGGCCGCGGTCGGACAACAGCTGCCTCGCGAGCGCCTCCCGGTCTTGCGTGTAGCGGTCGAAAGTGATCACCTCTCCGCCGTAGCCGCGCGTCGCCTCCATCTTCGCCTGTGGCGCGTCCAGCGGCATGAGGATGGTGGCCGGTATCCCCAGCAGCCGGGCGGCCAGTGCGATGGCCTGCGCGTGGTTACCGGAAGAAAACGTGATGACGCCGGCCTTGCGCTGCTCGGACGTGAACTGCGAGAGCGCATTGAACGCACCGCGGAACTTGAACGCGCCCATGCGCTGCAGGTTCTCGCATTTGAAGAACACCTGGGCCTTGAGGAGGCGATCGGCGGTGGCGGACCGCAGCACCGGCGTGCGGTGCGCCAAGCCGTGCAGGCGCCGCGCCGCGGCGGACACGTCATCGTAGGTGGGTAGCTGAAGCATGGTTCAACTTTACTGCAATCGGCGCGCGGGACGTCGGCGGGTTATGGCGGTCGTTGCCGACCTTCTCCTACAACGCACCGCCATGTTGCTCGCGATCATCGTGCCTATTCAACCCAAGGAGTACCCAACATGCCCTCTACCCGCGGAGAAAAAGACGCTTGCGACCTGCTGGACGCAGACCACAAGGCCGTAAAGAAGATGTTCAAGGAATACGATGAACTGACCGAGTCGAAGGCCCGCAGCGCCTCGCAGAGAAAGCAGGAACTGGCGCAACAGATTTGCCTGGAGCTCACGGTGCATGCCCAGGTGGAAGAGGAAATCTTCTACCCGGCCGTACGCGGAGCCATCAAAGAGATGGACCTGCTGGACGAAGCCGAGGTCGAACACCAGACCGCCAAGGACCTGATCGCGCAGATTCAGGCCGGCGGCGAGGAGGAAAAGATCGACGCCAAGGTGAAAGTGCTTGGCGAGTACATCGACCACCACGTGAAGGAAGAGCGCAACGAGATCTTCCCCAAGGCACGCGCGGCGCGCAAGTTGGACCTGGTGGCCATGCGCGATGAGATCGAGGCGCGCAAGGAAGCACTGATGTCCGAGATGGGGGCGATGGCGTAGCACCTGTCGTAGCGTGGGCACCTGTGCCCACCGCCGGACAACGCCACATTGGTGCTGGTGGGTGCGGTATGCACGCGCTGTGGGTGGCGACCCAACGCGCTGCACAATGTGCGGATGCTCGCCCTGCTCCGCACATTTTCCTTGCAGGAATTGCGCCGCCACCCCTGGCGCAGCGCGGCGGCCGCGCTCGCGGTCATGCTGGGCGTGGCGCTGGCCTTCTCGGTTCACCTGATCAACGCGTCCGCGCTGAGTGAATTCTCAAGCGCGGTGCGATCGGCGTCGGGGCAGCCCGATCTCGAATTGCGCGCCGTCCAGGGGAGCCTGGACGAGAACCTCTTTTCCCTCGTTGGCGCCCATGAGCAGGTCGCGGCGGCGAGCCCGGTGCTGGAGATCGCGACACTCGCGGTCACGGCCGAGGGACATCGAAAACCCCTTCGCGTGATCGGCGTGGACGCGCTGGTCGTGGCGCCGCTTGCACCGACCCTGATGCCTGTGCCCGCTAGGGGCACGGATCGCTTCGCCATGTTCTCACCCGCGACCGTGTTCCTCAACCCCGCGGCAAAGCAGGCCCTGGGCAGCGAAACCGCCACACTGCGCCTGCAAAGCGGGCTGCAGTTGCGCGAGGTGAAGGTAGGTGGCACGGCACGCGCGGGCGGCCCCGCGCTCGCCGTCATTGATATCGGCGCGGCGCAGGACCTCTTCGGTCGGCAGGGGCAGCTTTCGCGGATCGACCTGCGGCTGCGGCCCGGCGTCGAACGCGAGGCGTTCCTGCGGTCTCTGCAGCTGCCCGCCGGCGTCGTTGCGACCGAGCCGGGCGACGCGGCCCAGCGCGTGAGCAACCTCTCTCGCGCCTACAGGGTGAACCTCACGGTGCTCGCGCTGGTGGCGCTGTTCACAGGCGCGTTCCTCGTCTATTCGGTGCTGTCGCTGAGCGTCGCACGCCGCGCTCAGCAGTTTGCATTGCTCGGCGTGCTCGGACTGACGGCGCGCCAGCGCCTGCGGCTGGTGCTTGCCGAATCTCTGGTGCTGGGCCTCGTTGGCAGCGCCGCCGGCATCGCGCTGGGCACCGCGCTGGCCGACGTCGGGCTTGCCACTCTGGGCGGCGACCTCGGCGGCGGCTATTTCTCGGGTGTGGCGCCGGCGTTGCAGTGGAGCACTGGCGCCGCAATCTTGTACGCGCTGCTCGGGGCGATCGCCGCCGGCGCTGGCGGCTGGATGCCAGCGCGCGCGGCCATGCAGATGCCACTGGCGCAGACGCTCAAGGGCCTGGGCAGCGGCACGGGTCACAAAGCCCGGCACGGAATCAGCCTGGCCATGATCGGCTTGGGCGCGGTGATGGCGCTCCTGCCGCCCGTCGCCGGCATCCCGCTGGGCGCCTACCTGTCCGTCGGCCTGCTGCTGGTGGGCGGCATCACGGCCCTGCCCTGGGGCGTGGCCCTGCTGTACGACCGTATCGCCCCCCTGTTGACGCGGCGGTTGCTGCCGTTGCTGGCCGTGGAGCGCGCGCGTCGCGTGCGCGAGAGCGCGGCCGTTGCCGTCAGCGGCGTGGTCGCTTCGCTCAGCCTGGCCGTGGCGCTCACGGTGATGGTGGCGAGCTTTCGCGACTCGGTGGCGCGGTGGCTGGACGTGGTCCTGCCCGCGGACCTGTACCTGCGTACCGCGATGTCGTCCGCGGCGGCGGACACTGCCTGGTTCTCACCGGAATTCGTGCAGGGCGTGGCGGGCGTCGATGGCGTTCGCCGCGTAGCTGCTCAGCGCACCCGCTCCCTGCTGCTCGATCCTTCACTGCCGCCCGTGGCCCTGCTGGCGCGGCAGATCGAAGACGCCGCGCAGACCTTGCCGCTGGTCGGCACTCTTCATGCGGCACCCGCTGGGCAGATACCGGTCTATGTCAGCGAGGCGATGGTGGACCTGTACGGCGCGCGGCCGGGCACCGTGTTCACGCCGCTATCCACGGCCTTTCCTTCCGGCGGGTCCACCACTTTCTTCGTGGCCTCGGTGTGGCGTGACTACATCCGGCAAAGCGGCACCGTGGCCATGGACCGGCGGGACTACGAGCGCCTCACAGGCGACCGCCGCGCGAACGAACTCCACCTGTGGCTCGTCCCCGGCGCAGCCGCCGCACCGGTGGAGCAGGCGGTCCGCGATCTGGCGCAGCGCGAGTCGGGCGTTGCAGGCATGGTGGATTTCGCGACAGCAAGCGAACTGCGCGCCATCTCGCTGCGCATCTTCGACCGCAGCTTCGCCGTGACCTACTGGCTGCAGGCCGTGGCGATAGGCATCGGGCTGTTTGGCATCGCCGCCAGCTTCAGCGCGCAGGTGCTCGCCCGGCGCAAGGAGTTCGGCCTGCTCGCTCACCTGGGCCTGACGCGAAGGCAGATCCTTGCGCTGGTAGCGGCCGAGGGCGCGACGTGGACGGCCATCGGCTCCGTCGCTGGCCTGGGCCTCGGCCTGGCCGTGTCGGTGGTGCTGGTGCACGTCGTCAACCCTCAAAGCTTCCACTGGACGATGGACCTTCTAGTGCCGTGGGCCCGCCTCCTCGCACTGTGCGCCGCCGTCGTCGTCGCGGGCACGTTGACCGCCTGGCTGTCCGGCCGCGCGGCCGCGGGCCGGGATGCAGTGCTGGCCGTGAAGGAGGACTGGTGACGCGCCGGCGCTCGCTGCTCATGTCCGCGCCCGGGTTCGTGGGCGCGATGACCGCCGGCTTTCCCGCATTCGCACTGCCCCCGGCCAAGCTGGCCTTTCCGCGCGACCACGGTGCGCACCCGGGCTTGCGCACGGAGTGGTGGTACATAACCGGGCATGCCAGCTCGGGCGGGCGCGAGTTCGGCTTCCAGGTGACGTTCTTTCGCACGCGAGTGGACGCCACGCAAGGCATGAGCTCGCGCTTCGCCGCGAAACAGCTGGTCTTCGCGCACGCTGCCGTGACGGACGTGCAGGGGCGCAAGCTCTGGCACGACCAGCGCATCGCGCGCGAAGGTTTCGATGTGGCGCTGGCCGCCGAGGGTGATGCACGCGTGCGGCTGCGCGACTGGTCGCTCGATCGCCGGGCAAGCTACTACTACAGCATGCCGCAGCTGGATGCGCGCGGCGCCATCACGCTCCAGGGCCGGCGTTTCGACGCGAAGGGCAAGGCGTGGCTCGACCACGAATGGAGTGAGGAGCTGATGCACGCCGACGCCGTGGGATGGGATTGGATCGGCATGAACCTCGACGACGGCAGCGCCCTCACCGCGTTCCGTCTGCGCAAGCAGGACGGCACGGCATTGTGGGACGGCGGCTCGTTCCGCTCGGCCAAGGGAGACCTGTTCGGATTCAACCGGGGCGAGGTCGACTTCAGCCCGCAGCGCAGCTGGACCAGTCCAGTCTCGAAGGCGGTCTATCCCGTGGAGTGGATCGTGCGCACCCCGGCTGACTTCTACACCGTCAAGGCCGTGATCGACAATCAGGAACTCGACAGCCGCTCGTCCACCGGGGCCATCTACTGGGAAGGTCTGTCGGATCTCTTCGACAGCAACGGCAAGCGTGTTGGCCGTGGTTACCTCGAAATGACCGGCTACGCGCAGCGGCTGCGGATCTAGCCCAAGGAGCCCTCCATCGAACCTCGTGTCGGCGTCACGTCAACCAAAGCCTCACCCCGCTCGCTTTCGGGGTTGCTGCCCTTCCTGCGCCCGTACCGTGGGCGCATCTCGCTGGCGGTGATGTTCCTGGTTCTGGCGGCGGCGGCGACGCTGGTCTTCCCGGTCGCGCTGCGCAGCCTGATCGACGGCGGCCTGGCGGTGGAGGACAAGGGCACGCGGCTCTTGGCCCTGCGCGAGCATTTCATGGCGTTGTTCGGCGTGGCCGTGGCGCTGGGGCTCTTCTCCGCGGCGCGCTTCTACGTGGTCAGTTGGCTCGGCGAGCGCGTCACGGCCGACCTGCGCAACGCTGTGTATGCCCACGTGCTGGAACAGAGCCCCGAGTTCTTCGAGACCACGCAGACCGGCGAGGTGTTATCGCGCCTGACCACCGACACCACCCTGGTGCAGACCGTCGTCGGCTCATCGCTGAGCCTTGGCCTGCGCAATGCGGTGATGGGCGTGGGCGCGCTGGCGATGCTGGTGTGGACCAATCCCTATGTGATGACGCAGGTGTTGGGCATCCTCGTCATGGTCGTGCTGCCAAGCGCGTGGTTCGGCAGGCGCGTGCGCAAGCTGTCGCGTGCCAGCCAGGACCGTGTCGCCGATTCCAGCGCGATAGCGGCCGAGGTGCTCAACGCCATCCCCGTGGTACAGAGCTACACAGCCGAGACCCGGGAGGCGGCGCGGTTCGACGCGTCGACGGCCGAAGCCTTCGCCACCGCCATCCGCCGCACGCGCGCCCGCGCCTTCCTGGTCGCCTTCATCATCATCGCCACGAGCGCGGCGTTGCTCTGGGGCCTGTACCAAGGCACCCAAGCGGTGATGGCCGGGCGGATCACGGCGGGCCACCTCGGCGAAACCGTGGTGTACGTCATCATCCTGGCCGGGGCGGTGGGGGTGCTGGGCGAGGTCTATGGCGACTTGCTGCGCGCTGCCGGCGCCACAGAGCGGCTGATGGAACTGCTGGACAGCCGCTCGCCGGTGACCTCACCGCGCGATCCCGTGCCTTTCCGCCCCACGCAGGGCGGCAGCGCGGCGGCTTTCGAGGCGGTCACTTTCCACTACCCATCGCGGCCGGCCACGCCAGCACTCAAGGATTTCAGCCTCGCTGTTGCACCGGGGGAGACGGTGGCGCTGGTCGGCCCGAGCGGCGCCGGCAAGAGCACCGTGTTCCAGCTGCTGCTGCGCTTCTACGACCCGCTGCACGGCCGGATCTTTCTCGACGGCGTGGTGACGCGTGACGTCGCCCTGCGCGACCTGCGGCAGCGCATCGGCATCGTGCCGCAGGACGCGGTGATTTTCTCCAGCAGCGCCATGGACAACATACGCTACGGCAAGCCGGGCGCGGCGGACGATGAAGTGGTCGCCGCCGCCAGGGCTGCGTTCGCGCACGACTTCATCATGGCGCTTCCCGAAGGCTACGCGACCTTCCTGGGCGAGCGCGGCGTGCGGCTTTCAGGTGGCCAGCGCCAGCGCATCGCCATCGCGCGCGCCATGCTCAAAAACCCGCCGCTGCTGTTGCTGGACGAGGCCACCAGCGCGCTGGACGCCGAGAGCGAACGCATGGTGCAGGCGGCGTTGGAATCGGCGATGCAGGGCCGCACGACTTTGGTGATCGCGCACCGGCTCGCTACCGTGCAGAAGGCCGATCGCATCGTCGTGCTGGACCACGGAAAGATCGTGGAGCAGGGAACGCACGATTCGCTGGTGGCGGCGAACGGCGTCTATGCGCGCCTGGCGGCGCTGCAGTTCATGGATTGAGAGGAATTGTCATGCCGGACTTGATCCGGCATCCATGCTGGCGCGCCACGATGGATTGCGGGTCAAGCCCGCAATGACAACTTATTGCAGCGGTCCTTTGAGCGCCTTCGGTATCGGCAGCGGCAGTACGCCGATCCCTTCCTCCAGCAATGCCTCGGTTTCCTCGCGCGACGCCTGTCCGCGGATGCCGCGCTCTTCGGTCTCGCCGTAATGGATGCGCCGTGCCTCCTCGGCGAAGCGCTCGCCGACGTCGTCGGTGTTGGCCATGACGTGGCGCACCATCTTCAGCCAAGCCGCCTGCAGCGAGGCGTCGGGCATGCTGATCACTTCATTGACTTCCTGGCGCGCCTCGGACTGCGTGGCGCCGAGATTGAGCCGCGGCGCACTCAGCTTCTTGCTCACGGCCGTGTCGCCGCACATGGGGCATTCCACCTGGCCGCGCGCGAGCTGGGCCTGGAAGTCGTCCTCGGAGGCGAACCAGCCTTCGAAGCTGTGGCTTTGCGAGCAGTGGAGGTCAAGGACTTTCACGCCGCTATTATGTTCCAGTCCAATTCCCACGCGCCGGAGAGGACGTTTTGCAGCCAGAGGGCGCCGACCAGCGTCTTGGAATCGGTGATGGCGCCGTCACGGCACCACAGCATGATTTCCGCCGGCGTAGCGGTGAAGATTTCGAGGAACTCACCCTGGTCCAACCGGGCCTGTCCCTGGCGCAAGCCCCGGGCGAACCAGATCTCGATGAATTCGGTCGAGTAGGAAATGACGGGATGCAACACGCCGGCGCGGGCCCACTCGGTGGCGGTGTAACCGGTTTCCTCCAGCAGTTCCCGCCGCGCGCAGGTGAGGACGTCCTCGCCCGGGTCGAGCTTGCCTGCGGGAAACTCAATCATCACCCGGCCCATGGGGTAGCGGAACTGGCGCTCGAGCACCAGGCGGCCATCGTCCAGCATCGGTATCACCACCACGGCGCCGGGGTGGATGACGTACTCGCGTGTCGCCTGCTTCCCATCGGGCAGGCGCACCGTGTCCCTGAACGCGTGCAGGAAGTGCCCCTTGAACAGCTCCTGGCTGTCCAGCTTGCGCTCGACCAGGTGGTCGTCGTTCCTTGTGGACGACATGCCTTGGCGCGCCGCGCTCAGGCCTTTGCCGGGCCGCCCCAAGAAGGCCTGCGCCCCCTCGGGGGGCAGAGCCGCGGCGCAGCCGCAAACGTGGGGGCCAACATCTTTTCAGGTAGCGAGAGTCTTGATGATGGCCTGCGCGCAAAGCGTCATGAGGCCGCCGGGCAAGATGCCAAGGATCAGGACCAGCGCGCCGTTGAGCGTCAGCACAACGCGCACGTCCATCGGCGCGGAAACGGTCGTCGCAGTGATCGGAGCGTCGAAGTACATGACCTTGACCACGCGCAGGTAGTAGAAGGATCCGATGAGAGACATCATTACCGCGAACACCGCGAGCGCGATGTACAAGCCCTGGCCCGAAGCCACCAGCGCCTGCAACACGGCCAGCTTGGCGTAGAAACCGACGAGCGGCGGCACGCCCGCCAGCGAGAACAGGCAAATGGCCATGACGCCAGCGTACAGCGGGCTTCGCTGGTTGAGGCCGGCCAGATCGGCAATCTCCTCGCTCTCGAAGCCCTCTCGCGCCAGCAGCAGGATGATGCCGAAAGTCGCGAGCGTCGTCAGCACGTAGGTAATGATGTAGAACATCGCCGAGCTGTAGGCATTGGCGGCCGACAGCGTGTTGCCGTTGACCACACCCGACAGCAGGCCCAGCAGCACGAAGCCCATCTGTCCGATCGTCGAATACGCCAGCATGCGCTTGAGGTTGGTCTGGGCGATGGCGGCGAGGTTGCCGATCATGAGCGAGGCGATCGCCATGATGGCCAGCATCTGCTGCCAGTCCAGCGCCAGCGGGAGCAGCCCCTCCACCAACAGCCGGATGGCGATGGCGAAGGCGGCGAGTTCAGGCGCGCTGCCGATCATGATCGTGACGGCCGTCGGTGCGCCCTGATAAACGTCCGGAATCCACATGTGAAACGGCGCTGCGCCTAGCTTGAAGGCAAGGCCGGCAACGATGAACACCAGGCCGAACACCAGCACCTGGTGCTTGACCTGGCCGGAATTCACGACCTTGAACACCGTGGCGATGTCCAGCGAACCGGTGGCGCCGTAGAGCATGGACAGGCCGTACAGCAGGAATCCACTGGCCATGGCGCCCAGCACGAAGTACTTCATCGCGGCTTCGGTGGAGGTGGCATGGTCGCGGCGCAGGGCGACCAGCGCGTAGCTGGACAGCGTCAGGAGTTCGAGGCCCAGGTAGATGACCAGGAAGTTGCTGCCCGAGATCATCACGAAGATGCCCAGCAGCGAGAACATGGCGAGGGTGAACATCTCGCCGCCGCGCAGCATGTCACGGTCGGCGGCATAGGGCCGGCCATACACCAGGCAGACCATCATCGCGATGGTGGCGAAGCACTTGAGCCAGTTGCCCATGGGATCACTGACGATCATGTTGCCGAAGCCGTAGAGCGTGAGCTCGCCGGTGGCGTACATCGCCTGCATGACGGCCACCACGCCCATGGTGGCGAGCGTCAGCACATACGTCAACGTACGGCGCGGGCTCTTGACGCCCAGGTCGATCATGGCGATCACGCATGCCATGAACAGCAGCACCAGGTCGGGGTAGACGGTGATCCAGTTGTATTTGTCGATCATTTTGTTTGTTCGCCCCGCTTGCCTAGAGTTTGGACGCGGCCACGTGTTTGAGGAAGTCGGCCACGGAGACGTTCATGATGTCGGTGAAGGGCTTGGGATACAGGCCCATGACCAGCACGGCGACGGCCAGCATGCCCAGCATGAGGAACTCACGGCTGTTGATGTCGGTGAGGCCGCGCACCTTGTCGTTGGTGACGGGGCCGAGGTACACGCGTTTGTACATCCAGAGGGTGTAGGCGGCGCCGAAGATCAGGGCAGAAGCGGCAGCCGCGCCTAGCCAGAAGTTGGCCTTGACGGCGCCCAGGATCACCATCCACTCCCCAACGAACCCCGCTGTGGCGGGCAGGCCGCAGTTGGCCATGGCGAACAGCATCGCGAACGCGGCGAAGTTGGGCATCGTGTTGACGACGCCGCCGTAACTCGCGATCTGCCGCGAATGCACGCGGTCGTACAAGACGCCGATGCAAAGGAACATGGCGGCGGACACAAAGCCGTGCGCGATCATCTGGACGATGCCGCCGGCCACGCCGATGTCGTTGAAGATAAAGAAGCCCAGCGTGACGAAGCCCATGTGTGCCACCGACGAATAGGCCACCAGCTTCTTCATGTCCTGCTGCACCATCGCGACCAGGCCCACGTAGACCACGGCGATGAGCGACAGCGCGATCATGAACCACGCCCACTCGTGCGAAGCGTCGGGCGCGATCGGCATCGAAAAGCGCAGGAAGCCGTAGGCGCCGAGCTTCAGCATGATCGCGGCCAGCACGGCGGAACCGCCGGTGGGCGCTTCGACGTGGACGTCGGGCAACCACGTGTGGACCGGCCACATCGGCACCTTCACTGCAAAGGCTGCGAAGAAGGCGAAGAACAGGAAGGTCTGCGCCGAGAGTGACAAGGGCAGCTTGTGCCAGGTCTGGATGTCGAAGCTGCCGCCGGCCTTGGTGTAAAGGTACACCAGCGCGACCAGCATCAACAGCGAGCCGAGCAGCGTGTACAGGAAGAACTTGAAGGCCGCGTAGATCTTGTTGGGGCCGCCCCAGATGCCGATGATCAGGTACATCGGGATCAGCGTCGCCTCGAAGAACACGTAAAAGAGGATGCCGTCGAGCGCGCAGAACACGCCGATCATGAGGCCCGAGAGGATCAGGAAAGCGCCCATGTACTGGTTGACGCGCTCGGTAATGGCCTCCCAGGCGGAGATGATCACGACCAGGTTGATGAAAGCAGTCAGAAGGACGAACCAGAACGAGATGCCGTCGATGCCCACGTGGTAGGAGACATTGAACCTTTCGATCCACGGCGCCTTTTCGACGAACTGCATCGCGGACGTTCCGATGTCGAAGCGGGCATACAAGGGCAGCGTGACGAGCAGGCTGACGATGGCGCCGATGAGCGCGATCCAGCGCACGGTGCGCGCCTGGTCGTCGCGGCCGAGGGCGAGCAGCACGGCGCCGAAGAAGATCGGCGTCCAGATGGCGAGGCTAAGCAATCCCATTTTTAGTATTCCCCTCGCGCTAGCGCTTGAGCCATTCGACGAACATCGGCCAGCTGACGAAATAGCTCATCAGCACGATCACGCCCAACAGCATGCCGAATGCGTAGTGGTAGATGTAGCCCGTCTGGAACCAGCGCACGACGCCGGCAACCCAGGCCACGCCACGCGCGCTGCCGTTAACCATCGCACCGTCGATCACGGCCTCGTCGCCGCCTTTCCAGAGGCCCACGCCCAGCAGACGCGCCCCGCGGGCGATGACCTGCTCGTTGAACCAGTCCATGTAGTACTTGTTCTCGAGCACGGTGTACAACGGCTGCAGGACCTTCTTGACCTTGGCCGGCAGCGCCGGATTGACGAGGTACATGTACCAGGCCAGCACAACACCTGAAAGCGCGAGCCAGAACGGGGCCGTCATGAGGCCATGCAGCGCCATCTGCACGGGGCCGTGGAACATCTTGGCCAGCTCCGCCATCGCGGGATGCCTGGCCGCGTCGACGATGATCGAATCCTTCATGAAGTCGCTGAACAGCATCGGTTGGATGGTCAGGAAGCCGATCACCACCGAGGGGAAAGCCAGCAGCAGCAGCGGCGCCGTGACGACCCAGGGCGACTCATGGGGCTTGTCGTCGTGATGGTGATCATCACCATGGGCCGCGTGGCCATGGTGCGCATCCGGATTCTGGTCGTATCGCTCCTTGCCGTGGAACACGAGGAAGTACATGCGGAAGGAGTAGAAAGCCGTGACGAACACGCCCGCCAGCACCGCGAAGTGGGCAAAGCCCGCACCCGGCAGTTGGCTGAAGTGCACCGCTTCGATGATGCTGTCCTTGGAATAGAACCCGGCGAAAAACGGCGTGCCGATCAGTGCGAGCGAGCCCAGCAGCGAAGTGATCCAGGTGATGGGCATGTACTTGCGCACACCGCCCATCCAGCGGATGTCCTGGTTGTGGTGCATCCCAATGATCACGGAGCCGGCCGCGAGGAACAGCAGTGCCTTGAAAAAGGCGTGCGTCATCAGGTGGAACACGGCCACCGAATAGGCGGAAGCGCCCAGCGCCACGGTCATGTAGCCCAACTGCGAGAGCGTGGAATACGCCACCACCCGCTTGATGTCGTTCTGGATGATGCCCAGGAAACCCATGAAGAGAGCGGTGATCGCACCGATGACCATCACGAACGACAGTGCCACGTCACTCAGCTCGAACAGCGGCGACATGCGCGCCACCATGAAGATGCCGGCCGTCACCATGGTGGCGGCGTGGATCAGCGCGGAGATCGGCGTGGGGCCTTCCATGGAGTCGGGCAGCCACACGTGCAAGGGGAACTGCGCGCTCTTGCCCATCGCGCCGATGAACAGGCAAATGCAGATCACGGTGATCAGCATCCACTCCGTTCCTGGGAACCCAAGCTTGGCCAGCTCGCCGGCCTTGGCGAAGGTTTCGGCGTAGCTCAGCGTACCGGCGAAGGCCACGATGAGGCCGATGCCGAGAATGAAACCGAAGTCGCCGACCCGGTTGACCATGAAGGCCTTCAAGTTCGCGAAAATCGCCGTGGGCCGGTTGAACCAGAAGCCGATCAGCAGGTAGGAGACCAGGCCCACCGCCTCCCAGCCGAAGAACAGCTGCAGGAAGTTGTTGCTCATCACGAGCATCAGCATCGAGAACGTGAAGAGCGAGATGTACGCGAAAAACCGGTTGTAGCCCGCGTCTTCCTCCATGTAGCCGATGGTGTAGATGTGCACCATGAGGGACACGAAGGTCACCACGCACATCATCATCGCCGTGAGGCCGTCCACGAGGAAACCGATTTCCATCTTCAGGCCGCCCACCACCATCCACTGATAGATGGTCTCGTTGAAACGCGCGCCGTCGATGGCAACGCTCTTGAGCGTCATCGCGGAGATCACGAAGGCGATGAACACGCCCAGGATACAGAGCGTGTGCGACAGGCGCCGGCCGATCCAGTTGCCGCCGAAGGTGGTTCCGAAGACGCCTGCCAGCACGGCGCCGACCAGGGGGGCCAGCGGGACGGCGAGCAGGGTGGATGCGTTGAGTGTTTGGCTCATGTTGTTCTTCTGCCGCTCATCCTTTGAGCGTGTTGAGTTCGTCCACGTTGATGTTCGACTTGTTGCGGAACAGCAGCACCAGGATGGCCAGGCCGATGGCCGACTCCGCCGCCGCCACCGTGAGGATGAAGAAGACGAACACCTGGCCGTGCATGTCGTTCAGGTAATAGGAGAACGCGACGAAGTTCATGTTGACCGCCAGCAGCATCAGCTCGATGGCCATCAGCAGCACGATCAGGTTGCGGCGGTTCAGGAAGATGCCGATCACGGAAAGCGCGAAGAGCATCGCGCCGAGCGAGAGGAAATGTCCGAGGGTGAGCGTCATGCCTTGTTCTCCGCGGCGGCCGGCTTGGGTTCCGGGTCGACGATAGTCGGGGCCAGCTTGACCATCCGCAGGCGGTCACTCGCCCGGACACGGACCTGCGCCGAGGAGCTGGTCTGCTTGGTGTCCTTGCGCTTGCGCAGCGTCAGGGCGATGGCAGCGATGATGGCCACCAGCAGAATCACCGCGGCGACTTCGAGCGGATACAGGTACTGGCTGTACAGCAGCTTGCCCAGTTCCTTGGTGTTCGACAGCGGGATGGCGCCCGGCACAGCGGCCGTCACGGCGCGGGGCTCCTCACCGAGGCGAAACCCGCCCATCAGCACGGCCGCCATTTCCAGCGCGATCAGCGCGCCGACGGTGGCCGCGAGCGGAAAGTGCTTCCAGAAACCGGCCCGCAAGCTATCCACGTTGATGTCCATCATCATCACGACGAACAGGAACAGCACCATCACGGCGCCCACGTACACCAGCACCAGCGATATCGCGAGGAACTCGGCCTTGAGCAGCATCCACACCGCGGCGGCCTGGAAGAACGCCAGCACCAGGTACAACGCGGCGTACACCGGGTTGCGGGCGGTGATCACGCGGAAAGCCGCGAACAGCAGCAGCGCCGAGAACAGGTAGAAGAAGCCGGTTCGGATGTCCATGGTTTTCTTTGTGTGCCGGTTCAGCGGTATTTGGCGTCGGCCGCCTTGGCCGCGGCGATTTCGGGCTCGTAGCGGTCCCCCACGGCCAGCAGCATTTCCTTGGTGAACTGCAGGTCGCCCCGCTTTTCGCCGTGGTATTCGAGGATGTGGGTCTCGACGATCGAGTCCACCGGGCAGCTTTCCTCGCAGAAGCCGCAGAAGATGCACTTGGTGAGGTCGATGTCGTAGCGCGTTGTCCGGCGGGTGCCGTCGGCGCGCTGGTCGGATTCGATGGTGATCGCCATGGCGGGGCACACGGCCTCGCACAGCTTGCAGGCGATGCAGCGCTCCTCGCCGTTCTCGTACCGGCGCAGGGCGTGCAGGCCTCGGAAGCGCGGGGAGAGAGGCGTCTTCTCCTCCGGGAACTGCACCGTGATCTTGCGCGCGAAGGCGTACTTGCCGGTCAGGGCCATTCCCTTGAACAACTCGAGCAGCATGAAGCTGGACAGGAAGTCCTTGAGCGAGAAGGCCCTCGGCGGCCGGGGTGCCATGGCTTGAGAGGTCATAGCGTCATTTCCAGGGGTTGAACGGGGTCTGCATCACGGCGGCGATCACCACCAGCCACACCAGCGTGACCGGGATGAAGATCTTCCAGCCCAGACGCATGATCTGGTCGTAGCGGAAGCGCGGGAAAGTCGCGCGCACCCACAGGAACACAGTAACCACCGCGAAGGTCTTGATGCCCAGCCAGATCCAGCCCGGGATGAAGCTGAGAAACTCGAACGGTGGCAGCCAGCCGCCCAGGAACAGGGTGACCGCCAGGACCGAGACGAGCCACATGTTCGCGTACTCGGCCAGGAAGAACATCGCGAAGCTCATGCCCGAGTACTCGATCATGTGGCCCGCCACGATTTCCGATTCGCCTTCGACCACGTCGAACGGCGCCCGATTGGTTTCGGCCAGGCCTGAGATGAAGTACACGAAGAAGATCGGCAGAAGCGGCAGCCAGTTCCAGGACAGGAAGTTCAGGCCCATCGAGGTACCCGCGCCCTTGGCCTGGCTCATGACGATGTCCGTCATGTTCAGGCTGCCCGACACCATCAGCACGACCACGAAGCAGAACCCCATGGCGATTTCGTAGCTCACCATCTGGGCCGACGCGCGCAGCGCGCCAAGGAACGCGTATTTGGAGTTGGAGGCCCAGCCCGCGATGATGACTCCGTACACCTCCATCGAGGTGATTGCCATCAGGAACAGCAGGCCCGCGTTGACGTTGGCCACAGCCACTTCAGGGCCGAACGGAATCACCGCCCAGGCCACCAGCGAGGGCATGATCGTCATGATCGGGCCAAGGTAGAACAAGCCCTTGTTGGCCACCGTCGGCAGGATGATTTCCTTGGTGATCAACTTGAGCGCGTCCGCGATGGGCTGCAGGAGGCCGGACGGGCCGATTCGGTTGGGGCCGATGCGGATTTGTGTGAAGCCGATCGCCTTTCGCTCCCAGAGCGTCAGGTATGCCACCGCACCCATCAGCGGCGCCACCAAGACGACGATCTTGATCATTGCCCAAGTGACGGGCCAGCCGGCGCTGGTCCACCAACCGGCGTTGATGAGTCCGTTTCCGAAGCCGTAGATCTGGTCGATCATGCTGGCACCCCTTCCCGCTCCTGCACTTGCACTTGCACTTGCACCTTCGACGCCCGGGCATCGGCCGTGAGCTGCAATGAGGGCGCGCGGCGCACGATGCCATCGAGCTCGTAGATCGCCGCGCTGGCCGGCTGGCCGGCAGCGGCCGAGAGGTCGATCGATGCGCTGGTCGCGTTGCCGAGCTTGTCGCCCTGCACATGCGAGGCCTGGGCGTCCTGGGCACCGCGTGCTGCGGTCAGCACTTCCTGCGCGGACTCGTAGGCGAAGCCCTGCAGTCCCAGCAGGTTACCCAGCACGCGCAACACCTTCCAGGCGGGGCGCGTCTCGGCCAGCGGCTTGACGACCGCATGGAAGCTTTGGACCCGCCCCTCGGCATTGACGAAGGTGCCCGGCGTCTCGGTGAAGGGAGCGATCGGCAGCAGCACGTCGCTGAATCCCAGGTTCGTCTTGAATGGGCTGAGGGTGACGACCATGTCGGCCTGGGCCAGTGCCGCGGCGGCGTTCTGGCCGGCGGCGGTGTCGTATTCCGGTTCCGTGTTCAGCAGGATCGCGGCCTTGAGGCCGCCGGCGAGCATCTGGCCCGCGTTCAATCCATTCGTACCGGGCAGTGCACCGGCCAGCTGCGCGCCGACGGTGTTGGCCGCTTCGGTCAGGTAGCCGACGGTGGCGCCAGTCTGCTCGCCGATCCAGTTGGCCAGCGCCAGCAGGCTCGAGGCATGCGCGTGGTGCGCCGCAGCGTTGCCCAGCAGGATGGCCTTGCGTTCGCCGCTCAGCAGGGACTTGGCGATGGCCTTTGCCACTTCGGTGGAGTTACCCTTGGCAGGCGACGACACACCCTTCTCCGCGCCGACGGCGGCCGCGACGTCGGCAAGCGCCTGCGCCCAGCCGGAAGCGGGCGTGATCAGCGACGAAGCGATCGGCATGGCCCAGTCGTCCTGCACGTCATGGATGACGGAGACGGCCGCGCCCTTGCGGACGGCAGCGCGCACGCGCAGCGCAAACAGCGGATGGTCCTTGCGCAGGTTGGAGCCAACCACCAGCGCGCGCTGCAGGTTGGACAGGGAAGCGATGGATGTGCCCAGCCAGCGTACGCCTTCGGCCTTGGTGAACTCCGCATTGCGCAGGCGATAGTCGATGTTCTCGCTGCCCAGGCCGCGCACCAGTGCGCCGGCCAGGTAAAGCTCTTCGACAGTGCTGTGCGGGCTCACCAGCGCGCCGATGCTCTTGGCGCCGTGATCGGCTTTGATCTGCTTGAGGCCATTGGCGATATATTCCAGCGCCGTCTGCCAGTCCACCGTCTTCCATTCGCCGCCGTGCTTGATCATCGGCGCCTTGAGACGGTCGTCGCCGTTGAGCGCTTCGTAGGAGAACCGGTCACGGTCGGCCAGCCAGCATTCATTCACATCCTCGTTCTCGAACGGGAGGACGCGCATGACCTTGTTGTTCTTGACCTGGACGATCAGGTTGGCGCCGCTGGAATCGTGCGGGGCCACCGACTTGCGGCGGGAGAGCTCCCAGTTGCGGGCCTGGTAGCGGAAGGGCTTGCTGGTGAGCGCGCCGACCGGGCACAAGTCGATCATGTTGCCGGAAACTTCCGAATCGACGGTGTCGCCGAGCACGGTGGTGATCTCGGAGTGCTCGCCACGGTGGATCATGCCCAGCTCCATCACGCCGGCGATCTCCTGGCCAAAACGCACGCAACGGGTGCAGTGGATGCAGCGGCTCATCTCCTCCATGGAGATCAGCGGGCCGACGTCCTTGTGCAGCACGACGCGCTTTTCTTCCTCGTAGCGCGAGGCCGAGGCGCCGTAGCCTACGGCGAGGTCCTGCAGCTGGCATTCGCCGCCCTGGTCGCAGATCGGGCAGTCCAGCGGGTGGTTGATCAGCAGGAACTCCATGACCGACTGCTGTGCCTTCAGCGCCTTGTCGCTCTTGGTGCGCACGATCATGCCGTTGGTGACGGGCGTCGCGCAGGCCGGCATCGGCTTGGGAGCCTTTTCCACGTCGACCAGGCACATGCGGCAGTTGGCCGCGATGGAGAGCTTCTTGTGGTAGCAGAAGTGCGGGATGTAGGTGCCCGCCTTTTCGGCCGCATGCATGATCATGCTGCCCTCGGTGATCTCCACCTTCTGTCCGTCGAGTTCAATCTCAATCATGTTGTGACGCGCTCCGCGGTCTGGATCTTCGCCTCGAACTCGTGGCGGAAGTGTTTGATCATGGCCCGCACCGGCATCGCCGCGGCATCACCGAGCGCGCAGATGGTGCGGCCCTGGATGTTGTCGGCGACCGAGTTGAGCAGGTCCATGTCGCTGGGCTTGCCGTGGCCGTGATGGATTCGGTCCACCACGCGCCAGAGCCAGCCCGTGCCCTCGCGGCAGGGCGTGCACTGGCCGCAGGATTCGTGCATGTAGAAGTAGGACAGGCGCAGCAGCGACTCGACCATGTCTCGCGAGTCGTCCATCACGATGACGGCGCCCGAGCCGAGCATGGAGCCCGCCTTGGCGATGGAGTCGTAGTCCATCGTGCATTCCATCATGATGTGCGCGGGCAGCACGGGTGCCGACGATCCGCCGGGGATCACGGCCTTGAGCGTGCGGCCCTTGCGCACCCCGCCGGCCAGCTCGAGCAACTTGGAGAACGGCGTGCCCATCGGCACCTCGTAGTTGCCGGGCAGTTCGACGTCACCGGACATGGAATAGATCTTGGTGCCGCCGTTGTTCGGCTTGCCGCATTCGAGGTAGGCCTGGCCGCCGTTGCGGATGATCCAGGGCACGGCCGCGAAGGTCTCGGTGTTGTTCACCGTGGTGGGCTTGCCGTACAGGCCGAAGCTCGCCGGGAACGGCGGCTTGAAGCGCGGCTGGCCCTTCTTGCCTTCGATCGATTCGAGCAGCGCTGTTTCCTCGCCGCAGATGTAGGCGCCGAAGCCGTGGCAGGCGTGCAGCTGGAAATTGAAATTGCTGCCCAGGATGCCGTCGCCCAGCAAGCCCGCCGCCCTCGCCTCTTCCAGCGCTT
The DNA here is from genome assembly GCA_029237735.1 of Ramlibacter sp. GTDB lineage: Bacteria > Pseudomonadota > Gammaproteobacteria > Burkholderiales > Burkholderiaceae_C > Ramlibacter. The sequence continues at coordinate 45,758 of JAQZBU010000037.1, forward strand.
CCTCGAAGCGGTCGTAGGTTTGGAAGATTTCGCCGTGGATGTAGTTGTAGCCGACGGTGATGCCCATCGCGTAGGCCGCGATGATCATGCCCTCGATCACGATGTGCGGGTTGAACTGGAGGATGTCCCTGTCCTTGCAGGTGCCCGGCTCGCCCTCGTCGGAGTTGCACACCAGGTACTTCTGGCCGGGGAACTGGCGGGGCATGAAGCTCCACTTCAGGCCCGTGGGGAAGCCCGCGCCGCCGCGGCCGCGCAACGCAGATTCCTTCACGGCGGCCGTGACCTGGTCCGGCGTCATGGTTTCGCCGCCGGTGAGGATCTTGCGCAGTGCCTGGTAGCCGCCGCGCGCCTCGTAGTCCTTCAGGCGCCAGTTGGTGCCGTTCAGGTCCGCGTAGATCTGCGGGGCGATGTGGCGGCCGTGGAAGCAGGTTTGCACGCCCGTGGCCTGGAACTGCGACAGCACTTGGTCGGCGTTCATTGAGCCTCCGCTTTCTTCAGGCCGTCGATCATCTGGTCGAGCTTCTCGTTGCTCATGAAGCTGCACATCGTGGTGTCGTTCACCAGCACCACCGGCGAATCGGCGCAGGCGCCGAGGCACTCGGCCTGCTGCAGCGTGAAGAGGCCGTCCCGGGTCGTCTCGCCCATCTTGATGCCCAGGCGATGCTCGAGGTGGCGCAGTGCGCGCGAGCCGTCGCGCAACTGGCACGGCAGGTTGGTGCACACATTGAGCTTGTACTTGCCCACCGGCTTCTGGTTGTACATGTTGTAGAACGTCGTGACCTCGTGCACGGCGATCGGCGGCATGCCCAGGTACTCGGCGACCGCGTTCTCGGATTCGCGGCTCACCCAGCCGTGTTCCTTCTGCAAAATCGCGAGGCAGGCCATCACGGCCGACTGCTTCTGGTCGGCGGGGTACTTGGCCACTTCCTTGTCGAAGAGGGCACGGGTCGTGGCGGACAGCGCCATGGCCGGGGCTTGGGTTGCTTCACTCATCGGTCAATATCTCCGAAGACGATATCCATGGTCCCGATCACTGCGACGGCGTCGGCGATCATGTGGCCGCGGGCCATTTCATCCATTGCGGCCAGGTGGGCAAACCCCGGGGGGCGGATCTTCAGGCGGTACGGCTTGTTGGCGCCGTCGCTCACGATGTAGATGCCGAACTCGCCCTTCGGGTGCTCCACCGCGGCGTAGGCCTCGCCTTCGGGCACGCGGAAACCTTCGGAGAAGAGCTTGAAGTGGTGGATCAGCTCCTCCATGTTTGCCTTCATCGACTCGCGGTCCGGTGGGGCAATCTTGTGGTTGTCGGTGATGACGGGGCCGGGATTGGCGCGCAGCCAGTCGACGCACTGCTTGATGATGCGGTTGGACTCGCGCAGTTCGGCCACGCGGACCAGGTAGCGGTCATAGCAGTCGCCGTTGGTGCCGATGGGGATGTCGAAATCGAGATTGCCGTACACGTCGTACGGCTGCTTCTTGCGCAAGTCCCAGGCGATGCCCGATCCGCGCAACATCGGACCGGTGAAGCCCAGGTTGAGCGCGCGCTCGGGCGAGACAACGCCCACGCCGACGGTGCGCTGCTTCCAGATGCGGTTTTCGGTCAGCAGGGTTTCGTACTCGTCCACGTAGGTCGGGAAGCGGGCGCAGAAATCGTCGATGAAGTCCAGCAGGCTGCCCTGCCGGTTCTCGTTCATCTTCTTGATGGCGCGCTCGTTGCGCAGCTTGTTGAGCTTGTACTGCGGCATTGTGTCCGGCAGGTCGCGGTACACGCCGCCCGGCCGGAAGTACGCTGCATGCATGCGCGCGCCGGAGACGGCTTCGTACATGTCGAAGAGGTCTTCACGCTCGCGGAAGCAGTAGATGAGGATGTTCATCGCGCCGCAATCCAGCCCGTGAGCGCCCAGCCACAGCAGGTGGTTCAGCAGGCGGGTTATCTCGGAAAACATCACCCGGATGTACTGCGCCCGCACCGGCACCTCGAGGTCGAGCATTTTCTCGATGGCCAGGCAGTAGGCGTGTTCGTTGCACATCATCGACATGTAGTCGAGCCGGTCCATGTAGGGCAGCGACTGGATGTAGGTTTTGGTCTCGGCCAGCTTTTCGGTGGCGCGGTGCAGCAGTCCGATGTGCGGGTCGGCGCGCTGGATCACTTCGCCGTCGAGTTCGAGCACCAGGCGCAGCACGCCATGCGCTGCCGGATGCTGCGGGCCGAAGTTGAGGGTGTAGTTCTTGATGTCTGCCATGGCGCTACTGCTTAGTGCAGGTTTCCATAGTTGTCTTCGCGGATGATCCGCGGCGTCACTTCGCGCGGCTCGATCGTGACGGGCTGGTAGATGACGCGCTTGCGTTCGGGGTCGTATCGCATCTCGACGTGGCCCAGCATCGGGAAGTCCTTGCGGAACGGGTGGCCGATGAAGCCGTAGTCGGTGAGGATGCGGCGCAGGTCGGCGTGGCCCTCGAACACGATGCCGAACAAGTCGAACGCCTCGCGCTCGAACCAGTTGGCCGAAGTCCAGAGTTCCGTGAGCGAATCCACCACCGGCAACTCGTCGTCCTCGGCGTAGACCTTCAGGCGCACGCGCTGGTTGAGGCTGACCGACAGCAGGTGGCTTGTCACGCAAAAACGCGGGCCCTCGCGCAGGCCATCGCCGAATTCGGAGTAATCGATGCCGCACAGGTCCACCAGCTGCTCGAACTGGCAACCCGGCGCGTCGCGCAGCGTCCTGGCCGCTGCCAGATAGTTGCCGGGCGTCACCACCACGTTGATTTCGTGCATGCGCACTTCGATGCTCGTGGCCAGCGCGCCGAGCGTGGCGGCGAGCGTTTCCTTGAGGGCGTCAGGATCGACGGCAAAGGGAGTGATCACGGGCATGGCGTCAGGCCCTTGCGATGGTTTGGGTGCGACGGATTTTTTGCTGCAGCTGGATGATTCCGTACAGCAGGGCCTCGGCGGTCGGCGGACATCCGGGAACGTACACATCCACGGGCACGACGCGGTCGCAGCCGCGAACGACCGAGTAGCTGTAGTGGTAGTAGCCGCCGCCGTTGGCGCATGAGCCCATGGAGATGACCCAGCGCGGCTCGGGCATCTGGTCGTACACCTTGCGCATGGCGGGGGCCATCTTGTTGCACAAGGTGCCGGCGACGATCATCAGGTCGCTCTGGCGGGGGCTGGGACGAAACAGCATCCCGAAGCGGTCGATGTCGTAGCGGGCGGCGCCCGCATGCATCATCTCCACAGCGCAACACGCGAGGCCGAATGACATCGGCCAGAGCGAGCCGGTCTTGGCCCAGTTGACGACGGTGTCCACGGTCGTGGTGACCATGCCCTTTTCGAGGAAGCCTTCGTTAGCCATAGCAGTAACTTTCTTCGGGACGCAGGCGGGAGATCATTCCCAGTCCAGCGCGCCCTTTTTCCATTCGTACACAAAGCCCACCACGAGGATGGCCAGGAAAACCATCATGGACCAGAAGCCCGCGGGGCCGATTTCCTTGAGGGCGATGGCCCAGGGGAAGAGGAAAGCGATTTCCAGGTCAAACAGGATGAAAAGGATCGCGACGAGGTAGTAGCGCACGTCGAATTTCATGCGCGCGTCCTCGAAGGCCTCGAAGCCGCATTCGTAAGGGGAGTTCTTGGCCGCGTCGGGCCGCTGGAAACCGATCAGGCTGCTGAAGATCCAGCCCATGGCCTGGGGCAAGATACCGATCGCAAGGCCAACAACGATGAACAGGAGGACAGGGAGGTACTGGTCGAGGTTCATCTTGAAGGCACCGTGATCCGCGCTTTCACCCGCCGATGCATACCCGGCGGGCATTATTGTGTTGGTGCCGTCGGCGAGACTCGAACTCGCACAGCTTTCGCCACTACCCCCTCAAGATAGCGTGTCTACCAATTTCACCACGACGGCGGTTTTGTCTGCCCGGACAGGCATGAGGAATCTCGCGATTTTTAGCGTCCCGGACAGCATCGGAGTTTACCCTTAAAAAGCCCCTCTTCTCCAGTCAAACTACTGAAGTTCCGATCACTTGACGGGGATCGCCCCGACTCCAGAAGCTGCTGGCAAAGGGGCTGCTGTTGTGCTAGAGGCCGCGGTGGCCGCAGCCGTACCGGGAATCTGCGCGGCCGCGCCGGACGCCGCGGGCGCGGGAGCGACTGCAGGGGCGGCCGCGCCGCGATCGAGCACGCTGCCCGACTCGACGGGGCGCAGATTGCCGAAATAGGCCAGCATCAGCGTGCAGGCGAAAAATACCGCCGCCAGTACGGCTGTCGTGCGGGACAGGAAGTTGGCGCTGCCGCTGGCGCCGAACAGGCTGCCCGAGCTGCCACTGCCGAAGGCCGCTCCCATGTCGGCGCCCTTGCCATGCTGGATGAGGATCAGGCCGATCTCATGCCGAGCGCTGTCAGCATCTGCACGGCCAGGACCACGGTGAGCAATACATTCATTTCCGGTTCACTCCATTTTTGTAACTTGGCCGTCGGCTAGGCAGCCGCGGCGATGATCTGCAGGAAGTCGGGCGCTTTCAGCGACGCACCGCCGATCAGGCCGCCATCGATGTCCGATTGCGCCAGCAGCGACGCGGCGTTGCCGGCGTTCATGCTGCCGCCGTAGAGGATGCGAACTCGATCCGCATGCTCGGTCGCGGCCTTGAGCTGCGCGCGCAACAGCGCGTGCATCTGCTGGGCCTGCTCCGGCGTGGCCGTGCGACCAGTGCCGATCGCCCAGACCGGCTCATAAGCCACGACGATCTCGCTGATGCAATGTCCGTTGGTGTGGATCACGGCGGCCATTTGCCGCTTTACCACTTCTTCAGTCCTGCCGGCCTCGCGCTCCGCGAGCGTCTCGCCCACGCAGACGATGGGCGTGATGCCGGCGGCAAGTGCCACCTTCGCCTTTTCCGCGACCACGGCATCCGTTTCGCCGTGATATTGCCGGCGCTCCGAATGGCCGACGATGGCGTAGCGCACGCCAAATTCCTTTAGCATCGCGGCCGACACTTCGCCGGTGTAGGCGCCCTGCTCATGCTGGGAAAGGTCCTGCGCGCCCAACTCCAGCTGGGAGCCGGCCCGCAGCATCTGTACCTGCGCCAGGTACGGCGCGGGCACGCAGACCGCCACTGTGCAGGCCGCTTCCCTGATGCCCCAGACGACCGCGCGCACCAGCGCGTCGTTGGCGGCGAGGTTGCCGTTCATCTTCCAGTTGCCGGCGATCAGTTTCTTCATGACTGCTCCAGTTCCCAAGTCAGCACGATCTTGCCGATGTGCTGGTTCGATTCCATCAGTTCATGTGCTTTCGCCGCATCCGCCGCGGCGAACGTGCTGTGGATCACGGGCTTGATGGCGCCGCTTTCCAGCAACGGCCAGACATTGGCCTTCAGGGCGCTCGCGATGGCTGCCTTGAACGCCACCGGCCGCGGCCGCAGCGTCGAGCCGGTGATCACGAGCCGCTTGCGCAGGACCATTCCCGCGTTGAACTCGCTTTTCACCCCGCCCTGCACCGCGATGATGACGAGGCGGCCGTCCTCGGCCAGGCACTCGACCTCACGGGCGACGTAGGCACCGGCCACCATGTCGAGAATAACGTTCACGCCCGCGCTGCCAGTCAGATTCTTGGCCTCCGCGGCGAAGTCCTGCGTTTTGTAGTTGATTGCGTGGTCGGCACCGAGCTTGAGGCAGGCGTCACACTTGTCGTCGCTGCCCGCCGTGACGATGACCTTGGCACCCAGGGCCTTGGCCATCTGGATGGCCGTGACGCCGATGCCGCTGGAGCCGCCCTGGATCAGCAGGGTCTCGCCGGCTTGCAGCCTGGCGCGGTCGAAGACGTTGCTCCACACAGTGAAGAAAGTCTCCGGTAACGAAGCCGCTTCGACATCGCTCAGGCCCTTGGGAACCGGCAGGCACTGGCGTACTGGCGCCACACACAGTTGAGCGTAGCCGCCACCGGCGACCAGCGCGCAAACTCGGTCGCCCTTCTTGAGTCCCGCCGCAGCCATGGCCGCGCCATCGCCTTCGACGATCTCGCCTGCCACTTCCAGGCCGGGGATGTCCGAGGCGCCGGGCGGCACCGGGTAATTGCCGGTGCGTTGCAAGACGTCCGGTCGGTTGATGCCGCTCGCGGCGACACGGATCAGGAGTTCACCTGCGCCCGGGACGGGCGCAGGTCGTTCGCCCAGACGCAGGACGTCGGGCTTGCCAAAGGCGCTGATTTCGACGGCTTTCATCGTGGGAGGGGTCGGACTGCCCGGTTGGGCAGCCGCGTCCTTTATTCCTGCGAGTCGACCGGCGTCTGTTGCTGCGGCTCGCGCTCTTCACGCGGGCGCTCTTCACGGGGGCGCTCTTCACGGGGGCGATCCTCACGCGGGCGCTCTTCGGCGCGCGGCTGCTGGTCGCGGAATTCACGCGACTGACGGTCGCCACGGGGCTCGCGCGGCTCGCGGTCACCACGCGGCTCGCGCGGCGGGCGATCCTGGAACTCGCCGGCCGGGCGGTCCAGCAGCGCCTTCATGGACAGCTTGACGCGGCCCTTGTCGTCGGTCTCGAGCACCTTGACGCGCACGATCTGGCCTTCCGACAGGTAGTCGGTGACCTTCTCGACGCGCTCGTGGGCGATCTGGCTGATGTGCAGCAGGCCGTCCTTGCCGGGCAGCAGGTTGACCAGGGCGCCGAAGTCCAGGATCTTGGTGATCGGGCCTTCGTAGACCTTGCCGATCTCCACTTCCGCGGTGATCTGCTCGATGCGCTTCTTTGCGAACTCGGCCTTTTCCGGATCGGTCGAGGCGATGGTGATGGTGCCGTCTTCCTCGATGTTGATCTGGCAGCCGGTCTCTTCGGTCAGCGCGCGGATCACGGAGCCGCCCTTGCCGATCACGTCGCGGATCTTCTCAGGGTTGATCTTCATCGTGAACAGGCGCGGCGCGAAGTTGCTCACTTCGGTCTTGGCCTCGGCCATCGTCTCCTGCATTTTGCCCAGGATGTGCATACGTGCTTCCTTGGCCTGCGCCAGGGCGACCTGCATGATTTCCTTGGTGATGCCCTGGATCTTGATGTCCATCTGCAGCGCCGTGATGCCATTGGTCGTGCCGGCGACCTTGAAGTCCATGTCGCCGAGGTGGTCCTCGTCGCCCAGGATGTCAGTCAGCACAGCGAAGCGGTTGCCATCCTTGATCAGACCCATGGCGATGCCGGCCACGTGGGCCTTCATCGGCACGCCCGCGTCCATCAGCGACAGGCAGCCGCCGCACACGGAAGCCATCGACGAGGAGCCGTTGGACTCGGTGATCTCGGAAACCACACGCATGGTGTAGGGGAACTCGTCCTTGCTCGGCAGGCAGGCGATCAGAGCCCGCTTGGCCAGGCGGCCATGGCCGATCTCGCGGCGCTTGGTCGAGCCCATGCGGCCGACTTCGCCGGTGGCGAAGGGAGGCATGTTGTAGTGGAACATGAAGCGATCTTCGTACTCGCCCATCAGCGCGTCGATGCGCTGCGCATCGCGCTCGGTGCCCAGCGTCGTCACGACCAGCGCCTGCGTCTCACCACGGGTGAACAATGCCGAGCCGTGGGTACGCGGCAAAGCGCCGGTGCGGATCTCGATGGGGCGCACGGTGCGCGTGTCGCGACCGTCGATACGCGGTTCGCCGGCGAGGATCTGGCTGCGCACGATCTTGGCTTCGATGTCGAACAGCAGGGCTTCGACCTTGATCGGGTCGAATTCGACGCCTTCGGCCTTCAGGTCGGCCATGACGCCTGCGTTGGCTTCGCGCAGGGCCTGGGTACGGGCCTGCTTGCTGCGGATCTGGTAGGCGGTGCGCAGCTTCCCCTCGGCCAGGCCGTTGACCTTGGCGATGAAATGCTCGTCCTTCGCAGGCGGCTGCCAGTCCCAGACCGGCTTGCCGGCGTCGCGCACCAGTTCGTGGATGGCGTTAATCGCAATACGGGCCTGCTCGTGGCCGAACACCACGCCGCCCAGCATCACTTCCTCGGACAGCTGCGCCGCTTCGGATTCGACCATGAGCACGGCGGCTTCGGTGCCGGCGACGATCAGGTCCATGTCGGAGAGCTTGCGGGCGGTCTG